>DASWNS010000481.1:0-3295 GCA_036399115.1 Pyrinomonadaceae bacterium
GCCGGAAACAAGACAAGTTTTTAACTTTTAGCTTTTGCTTTTTAACCTGTCACCCGTCACTTGTCACTCGTCACTGCTTTTACAGTTCGGTGGCTGCCACCTTCTCGACGATGTACGCCTCGATCTGGTCGCCGACTTTGATATCGTTGAAGTTTTCGAGCGAGATACCGCACTCGAAGCCTTCGCGGACTTCCGATACGTCGTCTTTCACGCGGCGCAGGCTGTCGATGCCGCCTTCCCACGCGACGACGCCGTCGCGGATGACACGCGCGCGCGCATTGCGGCGGATCGTGCCGTCGATGACCATGCAACCGGCCACCGTGCCCGCGCGCGGCACTTTGAAGACCTGCCGCACTTCGGCCTTGCCGAGGATGCGCTCCGACTCGATAGCTTCGAGCATGCCGATCATGGCCGCGCGAATCTCTTCTTCCACCTTGTAGATGATCGAGTGGAGGCGGATGTCTACGTGTTCGAGTTTCGCCAGTTCCGCCGCGCGCACTTCGGGGCGCACGTTGAAACCGATGATGACGACCGCAGAGTTAGATGCGCCTGCCTGCGTGGCCGATGCGAGCAACACGTCCGACTCGGTGATCGCGCCGACGCCCGAACGCACGACGAAGACTTTCACCGCTTCGGTCGAGAGCTTCGTCAGCGTGCTCTTCAACACTTCGACCGACCCCTGCACGTCGGCCTTCAGGACGACGCGCAGTTCCTTGACTTCCTTCTCGCCGAGCGCTTCGATACCGCGCTTCGTCGTTTGCAGAAGCGTGTTCTGGCGCGTCACCATCTGGCGATGCTCCGAGATGCTCTGCGCGCGCGAGATGTCGTCAACCACCTGGAACGACTCGCCCGCCTGCGGTACGCCTTGCAGCCCGAGCACCTCGACGGGCGTGGCCGGTCCGGCTTCCGTGATGCTCGCGCCCTTGTCGTCAAACATCGCGCGCACCTTGCCGAAGACCTGCCCCGCGATGAACGGATCATGCACCCGGAGCGTGCCCTGCTGGACGAGGACGGTGGCGACCGAACCGCGACCGCGATCGAGTTTCGCTTCGAGCACGACGCCGGAGGCGCGTCTGGTCGGGCTGGCGCGAAGGTTGAGAATGTCTGTGGTGAGCAGGATGGTTTCGAGCAGCGTGTCGAGGTTCTTGCGCTGCTTCGCGGAGACTTCGACCATCTCGATGTCGCCGCCCCACTCGACGGCCTGCACACCATGACCCGCGAGTTCCTGCCGCACGCGCTGCGGGTTGGCGTCCGGCCTGTCAATCTTGTTGATGGCGACGATGATCGGCACGCCCGCCGCGCGCGAGTGCTCGATGGCTTCGATGGTCTGCGGCATCACGCCGTCGTCTGCCGCAACGACGAGCACCACCACGTCGGTCGCTTTCGCGCCGCGCGCACGCATCATCGTGAAGGCTTCGTGGCCGGGCGTGTCTAAGAAGACGACGCGCCGCATCTCCGCAGGGTTGTCGGGGTTCGGCACCTGCACGCTGTACGCACCGATGTGCTGCGTGATGCCGCCCGCTTCGCCCGCCGCCACGTCGGTCGCGCGGATGCCGTCGAGCAGAGAGGTCTTGCCGTGATCGACGTGTCCCATGACCGTGACTACGGGAGCGCGCGTAACTTCCAGGTCGTCCGCGCCCGTCTCGATCAACTCTTCGAACTCTTCTTCGACCTGCATCTCTTCGAACGGGACGAAGGTGACTTCGTAGCCGAAGCGTTGGCCGAGATCAACCGCCACTTTGTTGTCGAGCGGTTGGTTGATGGTGGCGAAGACGCCGCGCTGCAACAGGAGCGTCACGATGTCCTTCGGCTTGATGCCGAGCTTTTCGGCAAACTCTTTAACGGTCGAGCCTTCGACGAGACGCGCGGTTTTGAGCGTCCCGACCGCGCCCCCGCCGCCCGTGCCGACGTTGAGCGATCCGGCAATGCGTTCTTCGAGCGTAAGCGCCTTCGGCGGTTGCACGAAGTCCCGGTCGAAGCGTCCGCCACGCCCTTTGAATCCGCCGCGTGCGTCCGCGCCGCCCACAGGGCCGCCGCGTCCGCGTGCGCCGCCCGCGCGTGAACGCGGCCTGCGCGCATCTGCGGGCGGTGTGTAGACGGTCTGCGGGTTCGCGCTCTCGCCGGGCGTGCCCGTGGCGCGCTGCGTATTGCGCCCGCGTTCGGCCTCGCGCCCGCGACGGTCGCGCTCGCGCGGAGTCGGTTGCACGACGGGAGCGGGCGGTGCGGTCACGCGCTCGCCGGGTTTGATTCCTTCGTTAAGCGCGGAGGCGTTCAGGCGCAGAACTTTGACCTGCTTCGAGGGCGGCGGTGTGGTAACGGCGACGGGCGGTGGCGGCGGCAAGACGCTCGCTCCCCTTGCGACGGGCGTGAGCGGCGCTTCGCCGAGTTGTTCCACGGCGGGCGCGGCCACTTGCGCTTCGTTCGCACCGAGTTGCACGGGACCAACCGCATCGAGCGCGGGCGTCTCGGAGACAGGTGCGCCGGTGATGGATTGTTCGGGCTCGGGAGCCTCGAATTCAGTGGTTGCGGTCGCGGGTGCGCTCTGCTGCTGCGGCGTCTGCTCCGGTTGCTCCACGCGGGTTGCGGGCGCAAGCGGTTTCTTGACGAGCCGCCCGATGATGGGCTTCGCCGTGGCAACCTGATCGACCGTTGCAGTGCTCGCGTCCGCACCGTTCTGGCTCAAAGCCGTGGGCGCGGTCGGCGGTGCCGGTTCGGGTGAGATTGCAGCGGCGGGCGGCGCGACGGAGACGTGTATGTCTTCCGCTTCACCGGGCGCGGGTTCGGCGGTGGCCGGAGCGTGCGCTTTTTTGACGACGCGAATGGTGCGCGGCGCAACCGTCTCTTTCTTGGGGAAATACTTGTTGCGAATCTTCTCCGCCAGCTCTTTCGAAACCGTGTTGGAGGGCACGCTCACGTCGACGCCCTCGCGGCGCACCTCTTCGATAAGACGCTTCGATTCGAGCTTGAGTTCTTTGGCGAGATCGTAGATACGAACTTTGGACTGAACGGTCATGCACTTCCTTCTCGACGCTTTGGTAAAACGGCGTCGCGCGCTTTAAAGGTTGAAAGACTCTCGCCTCTTTCGTGACCTCTGACTTAACAGCGCGCGATGCTTTAAAAAAAAGCGTCGGGACACGTGCCGCCGAGAGGCCGTCTAAGGCGAGTTACTACAAGCCGCGCCGCTCATCCGAGCGACGCGCTTGGTGCGGTTATTCTGCGCTGCCCGAAGCATCTTGCTTCTCGTCTGCGGCAGCGTCTCGTTCATCGTTCGTCTCGACCCGGTACTCGGGTGCGG
>DASWNS010000482.1:0-3371 GCA_036399115.1 Pyrinomonadaceae bacterium
GCCGACGGTGCCGAGAACGAGACTGGAGAACAGACCCGTGAACCAACTTCCCGCGCCGCCCGTCTTGCGCCGCAGAACGGGCGGCGCGCCTGAACGCTTCGGGCGCGGCGCGGGCTTTCCGGCCTCCGCTCCCTGCTCGAAGTTTGCCGCCACCTCGTCGGCCTCGCGCTCGTCCGCGCCGGAGGGCGAACCGATCTCAAGTTTGCCCTGAAAGCGGCTGCCTCCTCCCTGCTGTACCACGTGCGTCAACTCGTGCGCGAGCAGACGCCTGCCCGCACCCGTCGAAGGCTGGTACTGGTCTGCGTCGAAGACCACCTGCCTGCCGACCGTGTAGGCCAGCGCGCCCACGGCCTGCGCAGACTGCGCCGCACGCGCGCCCGTATGCACGCGGACGTGGCTGAAGTCGTGGCCGAGACGCGTCTCCATGAGCGAGCGCGTGGCCGCATCGAGCGGCTGACCCGCAGAGCCGAGCACCTCTTCGATGAGCGGCGCGGCTGCGGCCTGCGCAGTAGTAGTCTCGTGCGAGAATGAAGATGCGGCCTGACTCGCAGAACGCGAGCGGTTGAGAGTTTTGCGTTGACAGCCGCCGCACGTTCCGTTCATGCCCGCCGAGCCGCCGCAGGCGCACTTGCGTTGCAAGAGTCCGGTCACGCTCCGCGCGCTCTTCGAGGAGGCGGGAACGGGCGCGTCCAAAGTTTTCAACTCCGCTCTGGCGTGCGCGCTCATCCCTTCAACCCCCCGTAGACTGCCTGCGCCAACTGTGCGCCGATGTGCTCCGCCGTAGAGCCTGCGGCGATCCGGCATGCGCCCGCGTCGAGGTGCGTCTGTAGGCCGTCGGCGACGAGCGCAGAGGGCACGCCCTGCTCGGACAGGAGACGCGACAACTCGCGCTCGAACGTGTCGCCGATGCGGTAGCGGTCGGCGTGTGCGAAGCCGTCGAGCACGAGTTCCTCGATGTGCAGTTCTATCTCAGACGCTCTCACAGCCAGCCTCCGCTTTCGCTCTCAGTCAGAGTCTTCTCCAACTTGTCGTACTCGCTGCGGGCGGCGCGCAGGATGTGCGACATCGTGACGGCCTCGCCCGTGTCTGCGGCGTGGAAGGCCGCATGGAGCGCGATGTTGCGAATGTTGCCGCCCGCCACGTTGAGCCGTGCGAGTTTCCGTATCTCAAGGTTCTCGGTGGGCGTTTGCGGAGGAAAGACGCGCCGCCAGATTTCGCCGCGCTGCGCTGCGTCGGGAAACGGAAACTGCACGACGAAACGCAGCCGCCGCATGAAGGCCGTGTCGAGCGAGGTCTTCATGTTGGTCGTGAGAATCGCCAAGCCCCTGTAGGATTCCATGCGTTGCAGGAGATAACTGATCTCGATGTTGGCGTAGCGGTCGTGGCTGTCTTTGACATCGCTGCGTTTGCCGAAGAGCGCATCGGCCTCATCGAAGAGGAGCACCGCGCCGCCCTCTTCCGCCGCATCGAAGACGCGCCGGAGGTTCTTCTCCGTCTCGCCGATATACTTGCTGACCACCTGCGAGAGGTCGATCTTGTAGAGGTCGAGCCGCAACTCGCGCGCGATAACTTCCGCCGCCATCGTCTTGCCTGTCCCGCTCGCCCCCGCGAACAACGCGCTGATGCCGAGGCCGCGCGCACCTGCGGCGGCGAAGCCCCACGTTTCGTAGACGCGGCTGCGCTGGCGGACGTGTGCCGCGATTTCGAGCAGGCTGCGCGTCTGGTGCTCCGGCAAAACGAGGTCAGACCAGCGTGCGATTGGCTCGATGCGTTGCGCCAGATCATCGAGACGTGTGCGCGCCTGAATCCGGCACGTATCCCAGAGAATTTCTGCGGGCGTCCTCTCCGCGCCTTGCTCCTGCGCTGATACCTCTTCTGCGCCCGCCGCTCCTGTGCCCGCCGTCCCTGTGCCCGACGAGGCTGCGCGCTCTGCTCCTTCCGCGCGTGCCAGTTCAAGGAGAGCCTGCGCACTGGCCGCACGAATCTTGTCGCCGGTCAGGCTGAACTGCGAAATGACGTTGTCGAGTTGGACGTTCAACTCGTCGGAAACATGGCCGAGCGCTTCCCGCCAGAGGACTCTCTGTTCGGCTGCGTCAGGCTTGTCCACGTTCAGGCGGAGTGATTGGCGTTGGCGCATGCGCAGCATCTCGCTCCCCGCGACGAAGAGCATTCCGTGCATGCTCTCGATGAACGACAGGACGGCGTGCGGCGGTGTCTTCTCCGCATCGTCATCTTCGATGAGCAGCGCGCTGGCCTGCAAGACGGCCTCGCGTTGCCAGAGCACGGAGAGCGCCTCTCGCTCCGCGACGGGGAGGGGAATGTCTGCGGCGCGCAGCACGTGCAGGCGCAGTCCGAGCGTCGCGCAGCTATGAGCCGCCACCAGACGTTTCCCCGCGGCGTCTTCGTTGCCGGAGAGAAAGACGAACGGCAGGAGCGAGCCGCCCCTCGATTGTCTCCAGAAATGCGTGATGCCTTCGACCAGCGCGAATTGAGACGGCGGCAGATCGTGCTCAAGCGGCACGGGTTCGACAAGCCCGCGCAGGCGTTCATCCAGATAGGAGATTCCGGTCAGGTAGTGCAGCACTCGCTCGTCAATGCGCAACCCGCTCTGCGCCAGCGTCCCTTCGTTCTGCCAGACTTCGACCAGCCGCCAACGACGCAGTGCCGCGTCCGGCGTGATAGCGTTCCAGTGAGCTTCGGGCAGAGCGGCGAGCGCGAGGCCGAAGGTCGGGTGGACGCGGTTGGCGTTGCCTTGAGCCGCCGCGCAGAGCGGGGCGAAAGTGGCGTCGAGTTCCATCCCGGCGCACATCAGCAGCACGTCGCGTTCGAAGGGAGACAAACCGAAAGCTTCGCACAGGCTGTCGAGGGCTGCCGGTGCGGGTAGTGCTTCAGCCGCCTCTCGCAGACGCCGCTCCGTCTCATCCTCCGCCCCTTCGGACGCGGCAACTTCCTGCGACGCGTCTTCACGCAGCACAACCTCCTGCGGCGCATCAGCAGGCGAGGCGACTTTCCACGTCGCTTCGTCCGGCGCGCGGTTCGTCTCGCTGGCCTGCGCGCGCGTCCATCCTTCGCCGCCCGCTCCGCCCGCTATGGAGTGGCGCGCGGCGTGACGCTTGAGTGCGTCGCGCACGAAGGCGAGCCGCGCCATCAGGTAACGCTGGTTGGCCTCGTGCCAGTTGTTGCCCGCCGACGCGCTCATAGAATCTCTACCTGCGGCGTGCTGAACCTCTTCGTCAAAGGGTCTGTCTTGAGCACGCTCTCGGCTCCGTCCACCTGCAACCGCACGAGATACTTCCCCTTTCTCACGTTCACAAACGGAATCGAGACTTCGGTGACGGTTTCAGGCGGAACGAGCGGCGGCGGAAAAATCT
>DASWNS010000483.1:0-3093 GCA_036399115.1 Pyrinomonadaceae bacterium
TCAATCTGTCACCCGCGATCCGTTTCCAGTTGAAAGGAGATCATGCTCAAAAATCCACTTTTCGGTCTGAACCGGATGCTCTCGCTGTGTGCGTCGCTCGCGCTCATGGCGAGTTTCGCTTTCACTCAATCGCAGGCCACCTCCGGCAACATCGAAGGGCGCGTGCTCGACCCGAACGGAGCCGCCGTGCCCGGCGTCAGCATCACGGCGACCAACCAGCAGACCGGATTCGAGAAGACCGCCATCTCCGACGAAGAAGGCCACTATCGCCTGATCATGCTCCCGCCCGGCACGTACAAACTCGTCACCGCGAGCGCGCAGGGCTTTCAGCCGGTAACGTTGGAGAACGCCGTCGTCACGGTCGGCGGGCAGACGAACCTCGACATCAATCTCGCCGTCGGCCATAACGACCTGTCCATCGACGTGTCCGCCGAAGCGCCCGTCGTCGAAACGACGCGCACGTCCGTCGCCACCACCGTCAACGAACGCGACATCGAAAACCTGCCGGTGAGCGGGCGCAACTATCTGGACTTCGCCACGCTCACGCCCGGCGTCGTGCGCGACCCCTCGCGGCAGGGCGATCTCTCCGTCGGCGGCCAGAAGGGAACTCTGAACAGCTTGCAGGTTGACGGCGCAGACAACAACAACACCTTCTTCGGTCAGGCGTTCGGGCGCACGGGCGTGCGTCCGCCTTATCAATTCTCGGAAGAATCGGTCAAAGAGTTTCAGGTTAACCAGAACGGTTTCTCTGCGGAGTTCGGGCGCGCGGGCGGCGCGGTCATCAACGTCGTCACGAAATCCGGCACGAACAGTTTTCACGGCGGCGTCTTCGAATATTTCCGCGACGAATCGCTGAACGCCAACGCGCCGAACATCAAAGGGCTACAGGGCGCGGACTTCGACCTCGGACGCCGCCTCGACCGCAACAAGCGACCGCCGCAACAGATCAACCAGTTCGGCTTTCGTCTCGGCGGCCCCATCGTCAAGAATCGCGCCTTCTTCTTCGGCACCTACGACGGCCAGCGGCAAGACCTCCCGAACATCGTCGAACCCTCGAACCTCGGCGCGCAGTCGGCGGCCATACAGGATTTGCTGCGCCCGCGCCTCGCCCCTTACCAGATCAGCCGCAATCAGGACGTGTACCTGCTCAAGACCGACATCGCCATCAACGGGAGCAACCAACTCTCCCTGCGCTTCAACCGGCAGAACTTCACGGGCGTCAACAACGAGTTCACCGGGGCGCTCGCCGCCGAAGAACATTCCGGCGACAGTCTCGCGCGCACCACCACTTTCTCCGGCACGCTCGCCTCCACCATCACCTCCTCCATCGTCAACGAACTTCGTTTCCAGTTTGCGCGCGACGCCGAACCGGGCACAGCCAACAGCGATCTCCCGGAGACGCAGATTCAAACCGGCAACGGCTTCCTCCTGCTCGGTCGCAACAACTTCAGCCCGCGCGAGACGACCATCAAACGCGCGCAGTTCATCAACAACCTCTCTTACGTGCGCGGCCAGCACAACTACAAAGTCGGCGTGGATTTGAACTTCGACCGCATCCTGAATTTCTTCCCCGGCTTCTTCTCCGGCCAGTACACCTTCTCCCCGATCACGGTTGACGGCGTGACCTTAAACGGCTATCAGGCGTTCCAGCGCGGCCTCCCCTCCGGCTTCCAGCAACGCTTCGCGCTGCCCGGCACATCCGGCGCGACCAGCAATCCCAACAGCACCGATTACGCCCTCTTCCTACAGGACGACTGGCGCGCCACGCCCAAACTCACGCTCAATCTCGGCCTGCGCTACGACTATCAGAAACTCGCTGCGCCGCCGCTCCGTAATCCAGACCCCGCGCTGCTCGCCGCCGGATTCGACACGAGCCGCCAGCCCGACGACGGCAACAACCTCGCGCCCCGCGTCGGGTTCGCCTACGACGTGCGCGGCGACGGCAAGTCGGTCGTGCGCGGCGGCTACGGCATCTTCTACGGGCGCACCACCGCCATCATGCTCGGCACGGCGCACACCGGCAACGGCATCCAGACCACCGGCGTCAACTTCGCCAACAACGCCGCCATCGTCGCCGCAGGTCTGACCTACCCGAACATCATCAACACCGCGCCGACCGCCGCCACCGGCACGCCCGACATCTTCCTCTTCTCCGAAGACTACGCGCAGCCCTACGTGCAACAGGCGCGTCTCGGCTTCGAGCATGAGTTGATGCAGAACATGAGTTTCTCCGTCACCTATCTCTTCTTCCGAGGCGTCCACCTCTCGCGCACGCGCGACATCAACCTTTTCGCCCCCGAACTCGTGACGGCGACGGGCGCGGGGCAGAGCTTCACCGTCGAACGCTTCCCCGCCGCCGGGGCAAACTCAAACGCGCGCTTCACGGCCACCGCCCCGGCTCGCCCCTTCACACGTTTCGGTCGCATCAACCTCTTCGAGAGCACCGCCAATTCGCGCTACGACGGCCTCGCCTTCCAGTTGCAGCGTCGCTTCTCGCGCGGCTTCCAGTTCCTCGCCTCCTACACCTATTCGAAGGCGAAGGACGACAAGCCCGACCAGACGGCGGTTGTGCCCGGCGGCGGCGACGACGCCAAGATCGTGCAGAACCAACTCAACATCCGCGACGACTACGCGGCAGCCGATTCAGACCTCCGCCATCGCTTCGTCTTTAGTCCCGTCTACGAATTCGGCAAGTTCACGCGCAGCGACAACTCCGTGCTGCGCGCGCTTCTCAGCGACTACACTCTGTCGAGCATCGTGCAACTACAATCCGGCTTCGCCTTCTCGCAGACCGTCGGCGCGGATTTGAACCGCGACGGCAACGCACGCAACGACCGCGTCCCCGGCACACGTCGCAATGAGTTCTACACGCCCGCGACCTACCAGTTCGACGCGCGGCTCACGCGTTCGATCTTCTTCGGCGAGAGCATGCGCCTGCGCCTCATCCTCGAAGGCTTCAACATCTTCAACCGCGCCAACGTGGCGACGGTCAACACCAATCTCTTCGCCGGGCGCACCGCCGCGATCAACAGCAGCGGCGCGCAGGTCTTGACGCTCTCGTCGCCCGCCGCGTCGGTGGGCTACGGACTCCCG
>DASWNS010000484.1:0-10952 GCA_036399115.1 Pyrinomonadaceae bacterium
CGTTGGCGGGCAAAAGCGGGCTGGAACGCACGCGCGTATGGGCGTTCTGCTCAAAGTAGTTTAAGAATATTTCGCGTATTTCGTTTCCGGTCTTCTTCATAAAATATAATCAACTGACAGCGTTCAACCGCCGTTTTTCCATACTCAAGTTTGACTTATGAGTCTATCACGCGAGGCGCGGGCGGGTGAAACGTGAGGGGCGGCAGAGCGTCTGGCCGGAGTGTGAAAGGAGTGCGCGCGTGACGCGACGGCGAATCGCGGCGTCGCTATAGGGAATCGTTCGCGTCGCTGCCAGCCTCTTCGTCCTCTTCAAGTTTGCCGGAGGCGAGCGCGCGGACTTTGTTGATGACGAGATCGTAGCTGAAGCCGCGACGCAGTAGATGATCGAAGAGACTCTTGGTTTCCTGCCGGGTGGTGGGGCGACCGCGCAGGCGCGTGCGGCGTTCGATGGCGCGGTCTATGAGTTCGGATTCGGAGGTTTCGTCGAAAACTTTTTCGAGGGTCTGTTCGGCGAGTTCGCGGTCGATCTTCTTCATTTGCAGATCGCGTGCGAGCCGCCCGCGCCCGACGGGCTTCTGCCGGACGCGCGCCGAAGCGTAGCCGAGCGCGAACTGTTCGTCGTTCAGGTAGCCATACTCGCTGAGTTTAGCGATGGCGTAATCGGCGGCCTCCGGCGTCGTCCATTCTTTTTCGAGGAGGCGTTCGCGGAGTTCGGCGGTGGAGCGCGGCTTGGCGGCGAGCAGTTTAACGGCGCGTTGCAGTGTGCGCGTGCGCGACTTCTCCGGGTCGATCAGACGTTTCGGCTTCGCGTCCGTCTCGTTGATGTCCCGCACGTTGGCTTTTCGTCTCGGCCTGCGCATGGATGGATTAAAACATAGGGGAAAGGGAAAAGGGTAAGGGTGAAGGGAAGCGGCGCAGGGCGAGGGGTAGAGGGGCAGGGGGAAGGGAGAGAAAACTGCTGGCCGCCGTGACTTGAGCGTTGCTTACGCGAAGCGAGAAATGCTTCCGCGCCTTTCGCCTTTCCCCTTTTCCCCTTACCCTGTCGTCATGGACGGAGTGCTGATCATAGACAAGCCCGTGGGGTGGACTTCGCATGACGTGGTGGCGCGCGTGCGTCGCATCTTGCGTGAGCGACGCGTGGGGCACACGGGGACGCTCGATCCTTTTGCGACGGGTGTGCTCGTCGTGCTCGTCGGGCGCGCAACGCGGCTCGCGCAGTTTCTCGCGGGCGCGGAGAAAGAGTACGAGGCGCGCGTGCGTTTCGGCTACGCGACGGAGACGGGCGACTTGACGGGCGCACGCCTCGACGAGTTGCCGCAGACGGAAGACTCGAAGGAAGACGCGCGGCAGGGAGAGGCGACGCAGGAAGACGTGTCGAAGGGAGAAGCGACGAAGCGAGAGGCGACGAAGGGAGAAGCGACGAAAGCAGGAGGGCTGCCGTGCGCGGAGTGGAGCGTGGAAGAGATCGAAGCGGCGATGGCGAGTTTGCGCGGCGAGATTGAGCAGGTGCCGCCGATGTACTCGGCGAAGAAGGTGCAGGGGAAAAAGTTGTACGAGTTGGCACGGCGCGGCGTGCGGATAGAGCGCGCAGCCGTGCGCGTGACGATTCACGAATTGGAAGCGTTGAAGGCGACGGACGGCGGCGCGTGGCTCCGGCGCGAAAACTCAGACGGGACGTGCGAACTCGACCTGCGTGTCGTCTGTTCGGCGGGGACTTATATCCGCGTGCTGGCCGAAGACCTCGGCGCGTGTCTCGGCGCGGGCGCGCACCTCGCCGCGCTTCGTCGCACGCGTGCGGGCGCGTTCGGCATCGAGAAAGCGTTAACGCTGGAGAGTCTGGCGGAAAGGGTCGAGGCGGGCGCGCTCGTCGAACTGCTCATCACGCCGGATGCGGCGCTCCCGCAGATGCCTTTCGTGCATCTAACGGGCGAAGCGTTACGCCGTGCGCGTCACGGCGCGGCGGTGCGAGTGGGGGCAGACGAACCCGGCCTGCCGTCCGCCGCCCGCGCATCTTTGAAGCTGCGCGACGGCGAACTCGTGAAGATGCGCGACGGCGAAGCGGGAAAGCTGATCGCCGTCGGCGTGTACGATGCGGGGCGCGCGAGTTTGCAGCCGCGCGTGATGCTGGATGCGTCCGAGGAAAAATAAGCGTTGATTTTCTGTCCCGCGTGCTGTGTTATAATCGCGGCAAGCGGTGAAGGTCAGATGTCGCGAAAGCGAAACGCCCGCGCTTCCTCCCGTCCGCCGCTCCCGTTTGACAACTTTGACAACAACGACCCGGCAGGATTTCCGAAAGACTCGACGGCGAGGGGCTTGGAACGCATCCGCGCACGTCCCGCCCAACGCATCGAGGCTTGTCCTAAATACTTATCACGGCTCTCCGGTTCAAGCGTCACATCGAGACGAAACTCAAACCGGAGCAGCCCGTGAGTCGTCATACAACCCCAGGAAGGGCGTGACTTCCCCACGCCGTCCACGCGCGAAGCCGTTTTAGAGGTATCAAGGCTATGCACGAAGAGCAGGATGGCAAATACAAATTCAACATCAGCCAACGGCTCGAAGATTTACGCCGCGAACACGAATCCCTCCAATGGGAAGGCTCTTTCCGCGACTACTTCGAGTTAGTCTCACAAAACCCGCGTCTCGCCCAACTCTCCCACGCGCGCGTCAACGACATGATTCACGCCGCCGGGATCGAGAAGCTCAACGAAGGCACGCGCGATGAGGTGGCGCGCTACAGGTTCTTCGCAGACGAACTCTACGGCATCGAAGAACCGCTCGCGCGCATCGTCGAATATTTCAAGTCGGCGGCGCAGCGTCTGGAAGTCCGCAAGCGCATCCTCTTGTTGATGGGGCCTGTCGGCGGCGGCAAGTCAACCATCGTCACGATGCTCAAGCGCGGCCTCGAAGAGTACACGCGCACGGAGGCGGGCGCGGCCTACGCGATCAAAGATTGCCCGATGCACGAAGAGCCGCTGCATCTCATCCCGCACGAACTCCGCGCCGAGATCGAGAAACATTACGGCATCTACATCGAAGGCGACCTCTGCCCGCAGTGCCGTTACGCCCTCGAACACACTTACGGCGGCAGGCATGAAGACGTGCGCGTGCAGCGCATCCTCTTCTCCGAAAAAGAGCGCGTCGGCATCGGCACGTTCGCTCCCTCCGATCCGAAATCGCAGGACATCACGGAACTCACCGGCTCCATTGATCTCTCGACCATCGGCGAAGTCGGAGTCGAGTCAGACCCGCGCGCCTATCGCTTCGACGGCGAACTCAATATCGCCAATCGCGGCCTGATGGAGTTCATCGAGATGCTCAAAGTTGACGAGAAGTTTCTCTACTCGCTCCTCACGCTCTCGCAGGAACAGAACATCAAGACCGGACGCTTCGCCATGCTCTACGCAGACGAAGTGATCCTCTCGCACACGAACGAAAACGAGTACATCTCTTTCGCGGGCAATCGTAAATCGGAAGCCTTGCAGGATCGCATCATCCTCGTGCGCGTGCCTTACAACCTGCGCGTCTCGCAAGAGGAACGCATCTACGGGAAACTTCTGAACCAGTCGGAAGTCCTGCGCAACGTCCACATCGCGCCGAACACTCTGCGCGTCGCGGCGATGTTCGCCGTCATGACGCGCCTCGAAGAGCCGAAGCGCGCCAACGTGGACATCGTCAAGAAGATGAAACTCTACGACGGCGAGGATGTCGAAGGTTACAAGTCGAAGGACGTGCGCGAACTGCGCGACGAGACTGTGCGCGAAGGCATGGACGGCATTTCGCCGCGCTACATCATCAACCGCCTGTCGGGCGCGCTCGTGCGCGACGGCGTCACCTGCATCAACCCGATTGACGCGCTGCGCGCCATCAAGGACGGCTTCGAGCAGCACACCGGCATCAACCCCGAACAGCGCGAACGCTACCTCAATTTGATCTCCGCCTCGCGCAAGGAATACGACGAACTGGCGAAGATCGAAGTGCAGCGCGCCTTCGTCTATTCGTTCGAGGAGATGGCACGCACCATCTGCAACAACTATCTCGACAACGTCGAAGCCTACTGCAACAAGGAACGCATGAAAGACCCGATCACCGAAGAGGAGATGGAGCCGGACGAACAACTCATGCGCTCCATCGAAGAACAGATCGGCGTCTCGGACAACGCGAAGAACACTTTCCGGCAGGAGATTCTGATTCGCATCTCCTCTTTCAGCCGCAAAGGCAAGCAGTTCGAATACACCTCGCACGAGCGTCTCAAAGAGGCCATCGAGAAGAAGATTTTCGCAGACCTCAAGGACGTGGTGAAGATCACTACCTCTTCGCGCACGCCCGATCCGGATCAACTGCGGCGCATCAACGAAGTGGTGGATCGTCTCGTCAAAGACGGCGGCTACTGCCCCGTCTGCGCCAATGAACTCTTAACCTACGTCGGCACGCTGCTCTCCCGCTGAGCGGGGCGGCGCGTGTTCGTCAACAGAGCTTGCGCACGTCTGATTTTGAGTTCCATGCCCGCGCCTTTCGTCTCTGAAAAGCGCGGGCGTTTGGCTTAAATGTAAACGCATGAAAACACGTTACTGGATCGGCGGGACGACGGCTCTGGTGGGCGGCGCGCTCGCCTTGAAATTGTTGACGCGCCCGCAGGACGTGGAGTGGGACGAGCATCGTGAGCGCCTGCTTCACGCGGAGAAATCGCGCTTCGTCGAGATCGAAGGCGTGCGCGTGCATTATCAGGAAGCGGGCGCGAGCGATGCGCCGCCCGTGCTGTTGATTCACGGTTTCTGCGCGTCGAACTTCGTCTGGAGCGAGACGCTCGTGCCGCTGGCGGAAGCAGGCTTTCGGGTGATCGCGCCCGATCTCATCGGCTTCGGATTTTCGGGAAAGCCGGAGGGCGGCGCGTACACGATTGAGACGCAGGCGCGCATGATCTGCGGGTTGATGGACGCGCTCGGCATCGAGCGTGCGGTGCTGGTGGGCAGTTCCTACGGCGGCGCGGTGGCTGCCGTGTGCGCGCTGGATCATGCGTCGCGGGTGGAGCGCCTCGTGCTGGTCGGGGCGGTGTCGAATGATGACGTACCGCGTCGGGTGTGGCTGCGGCTGGCCGCGTCGCCCGTCGTCGGGGAAGTGATCTCGCCCGTCCTGCTCGACGCGCGGCGTCTGGTGAAACGTCGCCTGCGTCGAACTTACGCGGCGCAGAACAATCTCCTGTTCGACGAGGAACGCATCACGGCGCACCAACGCCCGCTGCTCGCGGCCAACACGCACCGGGCGATCCTGCGCACGCTTCGTAGCTGGAGCGCGGAGCGCATCGAACTCGAAGCCGCGCGCATCACACAGCCGACGCTGCTCGTGTGGGGCGCGCACGACAGTGAAGTGCCGCTCAGTTCGGGCAAACGCCTGCACGAATTGATCGAAGGTTCGCGCTTGCTCGTCTTTCCCAATTGCGGCCACCTGCCGCAGGAGGAACGCCCACGGGAATTCGCTTCGCTCGTCGCGGAGTTTTGCCGGGAGACGCGCGGGACGGACGAGGCTTCCGGGGGCGCATGAGAGGAGTTTGAGAAATCATGTCTGTTCAGCGTAACGATTGGTCTTTGCAACGCAAGGGCATCATCGATCAGGAGCGGCACAAGGAGCGCGTCAAGGATGCGATCCGCAAAAACCTGGGTTCCATCGTCTCGAACGAAGCGATCATCTTGTCCGACGGCAAGCGCAGCGTGAAAGTCCCCATCCGCTCGCTCGACGAGTACAAGTTTCGTTTCGATCATCGCAAGCGCAAGCACGTCGGGCAGGGCGACGGCAAGACGCGCGTGGGCGACGTGCTGGCGCGCGAACAGGGACAGGGGCAGGGCAGCGGCAGCGGACCCGCCGGGCAGGAGACAGGCGCGGACTACTACGAAGCCGAAGTCAACATCGACGAACTGGCCGCGCTCATCTTCGAAGACCTCCATTTACCGTTCCTCGAAGAGAAGGCGAAGAAGGCCGTCCCCGCGAAGACGACGCGCTTCAACGAGATTCGACGCACGGGCGTGATGGCGAATCTCGATAAACGACGGCTCATCCTTGAGAACATCAAACGCAACGCGCGCGAGGCGAAGGGCGCGAAATTCGGCAACGTCAAGAAAGAGGATTTGCGTTTCAAAAGTTGGGAAGAAGAGCATCGCTACGAGTCGAACGCCGTCGTGCTCGCGCTGATGGACGTGTCGGGTTCGATGGGCGAGTTTAAAAAGTATATCGCGCGCTCATTCTTCTTCTGGATGGTGCGTTTCCTGCGCACGAAGTACGACAACGTGGAGATCGTCTTCATCTCGCATCATACGGAGGCGAAGGAGGTGTCGGAGGAGCAGTTTTTCACGCAGGGCGAATCGGGCGGCACGGTCGTCTCGTCGGCCTATGCCCTTGCGCTCGACATCATCGCCGCGCGCTACAACCCGCGCGACTGGAACGTCTACCCGTTTCACTTCTCCGACGGCGACAACTATTACTCGGACAACGAAGAGGCCGTGCGCCTCGCAGACGAGTTGATCCAGACCTGCAACCTCTTCGGCTACGGCGAGATCGGCGAAGAGGGCACTTCCGGTTATCGTCGCTCGTCGGGCGCGCTGCTCTCGATCTTCAAAGACCGCCTGCAACGCAAGGAACGCTTCGTCGGCGTTCGCATAGACGAGCGCGAAGATGTCTATCCCGCGCTCAAACAGTTCTTCGGGCAGCGCGGCGTAGAAGCCTGACGCCTTTTGCGCCGTTACGACCCGAACGCTTGCGCCCGGCGCGCGCTGCAACCTCTCTCTGCGCCGCCCCTCGCCCGACTTTCCCTGCGCCCTTCGCTGCTCGACGCAGCGACGCTTGAAGTTTACGAAAAAATAGGCTTGAGCGTCGGGCGCGAATTTCATAAATCTAAAGCGTTATCCAAATCCCGCAAGATTAACTCCGCCCGCAGTCCCGCACGGCCACAGCCTATCTCCTTATTTTATAAATAGATCAATTTTAAATTTATCAACGGCACAACGCTTGCGAGTCCGTCTCGACAAGAAGCAAGACGCTGCGAGTCGTTCATTCGCAAACCTGTAACCTCCAGTTTATTTGGACGGCAGGAGTCTTCCCCGAGATGAGCGCAACGCTTCACAGGGTCTTGCAGGCCGCGTCGCGGGGAATCAGCCGCGCCCGGCGCTAACGGTTGGACGCACAATCCAACGGTAAAGGAGTCTTAAAATCCCATGAACAACAGATTCAAGAAATGGCTGGCGACTTTTCTCTCGCTGTCTATGATCATGTTGAGTTTGTCCGTGCCCGCCGGGGCGCAGGAACCGACGGGCGCTATCGAAGGCACCGTGACCGACCCGCAGAAGGCCATCGTCTTAAACGCGACCGTCACGGCGCGCAACACCGATACCAATTTGAGCCGCACTGTGACCACGGGCGACGACGGTAATTTCTCCATCCGCCAGTTGCCTCCGGGCAACTACGAGGTCACGATCACGAGCGCAAACTTTAAGAAGTCTGTCTATAAAGACGTGACGGTTGCGGTCGGCCAGAACGCCTCGCTCGATGCGGAGTTGCAGGTCGGCGGGGCGACCGAAGAGGTCACCATCGTCGGCACCAGCGAAGCGCAGATTGATCGCGTAGACCACAACGTCTCCGGCGTCGTCGGCACCGTGCAGATTCAAAATCTGCCTCTGAACGGTCGCAACTTCCTCGATCTCGCGCAACTCCAACCCGGCGTCGAGAAGGTCGAGGGCGGCAGCTTCGACCCGACCAAAGCCAACTACACGGGCATCTCCATCGCCGGTCAGGCCGGACGCTCCACGCAGATCGCCGTCGATGGCGGCTCGGTCGTGGATAACGTCGTCGGCACGACCGTGCAGAACTTCTCGCAGGAGATCGTGCAGGAGTTTCAACTCGGCATCTCCAACTACGATCTTTCGACCGGCGCATCCTCGACCGGCTCCGTGAACGTGATCTCGAAATCAGGCTCGAACGATTTTCACGGCAACGCCTACATCTATGCGCGCGACGATAAGTGGTCGGCCTTCCCTTCGCTCGGCAGGCTCGACGCCGCGAACAATATTCCGGCGACAGCTCAGGCCACCCGCATTCCCTTCGACCGGCAGCAGTACGGCTTCACGCTCGGCGGCCCCATCAATCGAGACAGGCTGTTCTTCTTCTTCAACTACGAAGGGAACAATCAGGATGGCTCCGCGCTGCACAACCCGACCGAAGCCCCTTCGTTCGCCGGTTTCACCGCGAACCCGTTCGATGAAAAGCTGTTGACCGGAAAGATCGACTGGATCGTCAGCAACAAGACGAACATCTCCACGCGCTACTCGTTCAACGACAACTTTCAGGATGTGCCGTTCGCGCCCGGCTCCGGCATCGTGCCGCGCGCCTCGGCCTCGCGCATCTTCGAGTCGAACAACCAACTCGTGTCGAACCGCTCGCACAATGTCGTCATCGGCACGACGCACGCGTTCAGCCCGTCCGTGACCAACAACTTCGTCGTCAACATCAGTGATTTCTCGAACGAGATCGATCCGGCGGTCGAGGGCGTACCCGAAATCCGCATCCTCGGCTCGCAGTTGTTCCGCACCGGCACCAACGCCATCGCGCCGCAGAGCACCTATCAGGAGCGCCACCAGTTGCGCGACGACCTGACGATGATTCGCGGCAATCACACGTTCCGCATCGGCGGCAACTACGAGCGCACTTCCATCAACGGGACGTTCGCCTTCGCCAAGCCCGCGCGCATACGTCTCTTCAACCCGGCAGACCTCGAACACCCGCTGCCGCCCTACCAGACGGAGGCCGAATTCCTGAACGCGCCCGTGCGCGACATCTCGATGGGCATTGGCAGCGACGTGCTGCCCTTCAACTCCGACCGCAGCGACACGCTCAACCACCGCTTCCAGTTCTACGGCAACGACACGTGGAAACTCGCCAACCGGTTCACGATGAACTTCGGCCTGTCGTATCGCATCGACTCGAACCTGTGGAACCACGACCAGCCGCGCCCGGCCATCGTCTCCTCGCTCTTCGGCAAGGGCACGGCGGCCAGTCCGCGCGACAAGAACAACATCGCCCCGCGCGTCGGCTTCGCGTGGGACGTAGCCGGTAACGGCAAGACGGTCGTGCGCGGCGGCATCGGCATCTACTACGACAACACCATCGACAACCTGCGCCTCTTCGAGCGCGCCGATCTCGGTCGCCCCGGAGCGGAGTTGTTCCTCGTCGGCGTTGACCTCCGCAGCCCGCTCTTCCCCGGCGGCGATGGCCGCTTCAGCGAGGGTCAGTTGACGCTCGCTCAGGCGCTCGCCCTCGTGGGTCCGGCGCGCGCGGATATCGAGTCGCGCCAGTTCAACTGCCCGGCAGGCCAGACCTCGCTCGAATGCGCCGAAGCGATCTCCGGACCACTCTTCTCGACCGAGTTCCAGGTGCCTTACTCGATCCAGTACGCCGTCGGCGTCCAGCGCGAGTTGCCGTGGAAAATGCTCTTCCAGGCCGACTTCAACTATCGCAAGGGGCTGCACGAAGTCATCGTCTATGACATCAACAAGATTGACGACGACATCACCGGCCCCCGCTCGGCCTTCCCGAACACCGTGCCTTACGCCGACTCGTCCGGCTTCTCAACCTACATGGCCGGTCTGTTCCGCCTCGACCGTCGCTTCTCAAACGGCTTCCAGATGACGGCGAGCTATTCGCTCTCGCGCTTCAAAGCCTTCGGCGGCGACGCCCTCGGCCTCGGCGCGACCGTCACCGACCTCAACAACTTCAGGCCGGAGTTTGGTCCCGCCGGTCTGGACCGCACGCACCGCTTCGTCGTGAGCGCGATCTACGAACTGCCTTTCTTCCGCACGAGCAGCAACGCCTTCAAGCGCAACGTGCTCGGCGGCTGGCAGGTTTCCATGATCTCGACGGCGTTCAGCGGCATCCCGCAGAGCGTCTTCCTGCCGCACTTCGCAGACCTCTCGCGCACGGGCACGTTCCAGACCTACCTGCCCGGCACGCGCAACGGCTCCATCGGGCGCGACATCAGGAACGTGGCCGACCTCAACTCGCTCATCACGGCTTACAACGCGAGCATCCCCACGCTCGGCGTGGATTGCGGCCTTGAGAACAGCCCGACCGGGCGTTGCGACAGCACCCACCCGTCCTACTTCGACCCGCTCACGCGCCTCGCCCTCCTGCCCGCCGATACGCAACTCGGCGGCGACTCGATCATCTCGCAGGATGTGCGTCTGACCAAGACGTTCAGATTCGGCGAGCGTTCGAGCCTCGACTTGATCGGAGAGGTCTTCAACCTCTTCAACGTCGCCAACCTGACCTACCCGGCGGCCATCGCCCTCTCCGACGAGGGCACGTCCGCGAGCGACGTGAGGAACGTCACGCACGGGGCGAGCGCGCGTACCACGAGCGTCTTCGGCACGGGCGGACCACGCGCCTTCCAGTTCGCCGCGAAGTTCCGCTTCTAAGCGAACGCCTCCGTTTGTTTGCCTCTGGTGGAGCCTGAAACATGGCTCCACCATTTTTTCATCGTCGCCTCGGAAGTCGCCGCAGAAACGGGCGACCCGGCGACGCGTTCTACCTTCGAGTTATCTTCCTTAGAGAGGATTCCCGCCATGCGTCAACGCTCAGCCCTGCTCGCGCTCACTTTCACTCTCTGCTGTTACTTCTTCTTCTGCGCTGCCGCCACGTCGGCGCACGCTCCGCAAGGCCACACCATTCGCGGCAAAGTGCGCAGTTCGGCAGGGTTCAACGTGCCGCGCGTGACGGTCAATTTGGAGAGCGGCGGCGGCGCGTTGATCGATCAAACGGTTACTAACAACGAAGGCGATTTCTTCTTCGGCGGGCTGGACAACACGAGTTACCAGATTACTGTCTCGGCTCCCGACTACAATCCGGCGTCCGAGCGTGTGGAGTTCGTGCGCAACGTCGGCGCGAGCGAACCCGGCGAGACGCGCACGGTC
>DASWNS010000485.1:0-1770 GCA_036399115.1 Pyrinomonadaceae bacterium
CGTTCGCCACCACTTCGGAAGCCGCCGCTTCGATGCGGTCGTCGAGAAAATCCGGGTTGCCGATCTGCACGCTCTCCATCACGAGTTGCAGTTGGCTGGCGAGTTGCGGCTTGAGCGTGTCCACGATGCGCTTCTGAATCTGTTCCTGATTCGCGTAGATCTCGTAGGCGTTAAACTCCGAGAAGGCGTTGCGCGCTTCGGTCTGCAACAAGCCTTTCAAAATCTCGTTGCGCCGCTTGTGCCGCTCCGCCTCGTCGAAACTGTACTTGCGCACGTACTCCTCAACCTTCGTGGCATCCGTAAAAGCCGTCACGTCGATGTTGACGTTCAAGGCCGCGTTGTCTTTGCTCGTCACGCGCACGGGCGCGCTCTCCGTGAACGACCTGATGTTCACTTCATGGCTGTCCCTGCCCGGCGCGAGCGTCGTAAACCAACCGTCGGACGGCGTATAAACTCGCTCGATGCGGCCAAAGTAGGTTACCACCTTCACCGTCCCTTCCTGCGCATAGTCAATGTTGGCGTATGCCGTCATCGTCCCGACCACACCCACGATAATCAGTAGCACAATCCCCGCGATGAGGTATTTGCTGCTCGTCATAGAGTCTCCTTTTTTAATGTCTACAATTTCCGGCCAAATGTTCTTGTCTTTTTTCATCTCACTTCATAATACGATCCAAATCTGTGGAAGTTTGTTAATTTCAGATTAACGCGCGATTCAAGTGCGCGCTGGTGGCTTCCGGCTCGCCCTCACACGGCGCACGTCCGCTTGCTTTCCCCCCAACGCTCGGATAAATTTGCTGCACACCCGGAGCGCGATGCCGCAACTCTTTGAGGAAACCTGCTCGGCCACCAGCGGCTCGCTTTTTCTCGGCGCAATCAAATCCCTCTGAAAGGATGCTTTTCTTCCATCTATGAAAGTTTATCCGACCAAACAGATTCGCAACCTGGCCGTCATCGGCCACGGCGACGCGGGCAAAACCCAACTTATCAGTTCCCTGCTCTACGTCACGGGCGCAACCCCGCGCTGGGGCAAAGTCGCCGAAGGCACGACCGTCACCGACTACGAAGAGGACTCCATCGCGCGCCAGATCACTCTGAACACCGCGCTCGCCCATCTCGAATTCCGCGAACACAAGATCAACTTCATAGACACGCCCGGTTACGCCGCCTTCGTCGCACACGCGCGCCCCGCCCTGCGCGTCGCCGATTGCGCGCTCGTCGTCGTTGACGGCGTGAACGGCGTCGAAGTGCAGACGGAGAAGACCTGGGCTTACGCCAACGAGTTCATCGTGCCGCGCATGATGGTCATCAACAAGCTCGACAAGGAGCGCGCGGATTTCGGCGCGGCCTTAGACAGCGCACGCCACACTTTCAGCCGCGCCATCGTCCCCTTCACGCTCCCCATCGGCAAAGAGGCCGACTTCAAAGGCGTCGTGGACATCGTCCACATGAAGGCTTACGAGTTTGACGAACAGGGCAAGGCCAAAGAACGCGCGATTCCCGAAGTTGGCCGCGACGTGATTGATAAGGAGCGCGAACGCTTGATCGAAGTCATCGCCGAATCCGACGATGCCCTGATGGAGAAGTATTTCGAGAACGGCACGCTCGAAGAAGCGGACATCATCCCGAACATCTCGAAGGCCATCGCCGCGAGCAAGCTGTGTCCGGTCTTTGCCTGTTCGAGCCTCACGCTGGTCGGCCTGCAAAACCTGCTCGAAGGCATCATCGACTACGCGCCCGCTCCCGACACGCACGAAGCCGAGCACGGGC
>DASWNS010000486.1:0-9997 GCA_036399115.1 Pyrinomonadaceae bacterium
TGAATACCTTAATAGATGGGTATGTAAGTGATGACGGCCAGCAGGCAACCCGCCATGATGATCCACTTCCGCCCCACTCGATCCGAGAGCATCCCGAAGACGACGAAGAACGGCATGCCCAAGAGCAGCGCGATGGCGACAATATAGTTGGCCGAAGTGGCGTCCACGTTGAGAATTGATTGCAGGTAAAAAAGCGCGTAAAACTGCCCCGTGTACCAGACCACGCCCTGCCCTGCGGTTGCGCCGAACAGAGAGATCAGCACGAGTTTCAAATTACTCCATTTGGTAAAGGCTTCTGTGAGCGGTTTCGCCGAAGTCATGCCGGAGCTTTTGACGTGCTGGAAAATGGGCGACTCTTTCATTCGCAGTCGAATATAGAGCGAGACGCCGACCAGAAAGATCGAGATGATGAAAGGGATGCGCCAGCCGGCGAACGATCCGGTACGCCCGGCGAAAGCGTCGGCGCTCATCATGTTCTGCACGATGAGGATGACGGCCAGTGAGACGAAGAGTCCGAGCGTCGCCGTGATCTGGATGAAACTCGTATAGAAACCGCGCCTGCGGTCAGGCACGTGCTCGGCGACATAGACGGCCGCGCCCCCATACTCGCCGCCGAGTGCCAGACCTTGCAGGACGCGTATGAACAGGAGGATGACGGGGGCAGCGATACCGATTTGCGAGTAGGTCGGCAAAAAGCCGATAACGGCGGTTGCCCCACCCATGATCAGCAGCGTGACGAGAAAAGCGTACTTCCGTCCCACGATGTCGCCGATGCGCCCGAAGAAGAGCGCGCCGAAGGGGCGGACGATAAAGCCGACGGCGAACGTAGCGAGATAGGCGATGTAAGCGAAGGTGTCATTGCCCGGCGGATAAAAGAGCGGAGAGATAACCGCGGCGAGGCTGCCGAAAATATAGAAGTCGTACCATTCGATCATCGTGCCGACAGCGGAGGCGGCGATGACCTGCCAGATTTTATAGTCGCCGGAACTCCTCTCATAGCCGTCGGGGCGGCTCGCATCTTCTGTTAATAAACTATCAGGCATCAAGTCCGGTGCTCCTTAATCAATATGGTTCCGGTGCAGACCGAGATGTGAGCAGATAATCTTCACGTCGCTCCACTCGCTCCCAACGCAGCCTTACTATATTGAAGGTCGCCACTTTAATCATTAATAATCGTCCGCAGTATCAGATAGTACATCACTTACAAACTCGGCTACTGCGACTTTGGTGGGAATGATGGCCGAACGAGAGATTGCTCTCTCTCACGCGATCATCCAGCTATTGGTTCAGCGTCGGAATCGCATTATGTGGCGACAGTTGAGCGGTGTGGTCGTGCGTGGCTTGGTCAGAACGTTGTCTGCGATTAAGCTGAGCAGTCGTTTCCTCCGCAACAATCAACAAATCCTTGTAGCTGCACACCCTTATGTCCTAAGCTGGCTTCAATTCCCGCCCCCCTCTACCGAAATTATCATTGACAAGACCAGTCCCCTAGCCTTATAACGCTCCAGTATGAAAGCATACAGCTTCTATGGGCTGAGCGAAAACTGTTTCGCACCTAGTCCTAACCCGCGCTATCTACACCTGACGGATCAGACCAACGCCTGCCTGTTCAAATGCAGATTCGTCATTGATGAACGGCAGGGGTTGTCGCTCATCGTCGGCAAGGTCGGGTACGGGAAAACCAGCGTGCTCCGCGAGTTGGTGAGCGGCTACGTCGATGACGACACCAACAAAATCGTCATGCTGCCCAACGGCAACTTCCCTACCGAGATGCAGTTGGCTAAAGCAATAGCGGCTGAGCTTGGCTTACCCGCCCGCCGTTCGTTGGACGCACAGAAGATGGAAATAAGGCAGTTCGCAATGCGGACTTACGGCGAGGGCGGTAACGTCCTTTTGATCATCGACGAAGCGCAGAACCTCTTCGGGCCGCTATTCGATTTCCTTCGCGAACTCCTTAATTACGAAACGGATGAATCCAAGGTGATCCAGATCATTATCGCCGGTCAGCCGGAGATTGAAACCAAGCTAGCGACAAAGCAGGCACTCGTCAGCCGCATCATCCTGACCAACTATCTCGACACTTTCACCTATGACGACATGCTCCAGGCACTTGAACATCGAGTGAGAGTTGCGGGCGGGGGGAAAAAACTGAGTGCCGTTATCGATGAGGCGGGCTGCAAAGCCGTCTATTTGGCCTCCAAGGGAGTGCCACGGGAGATCATGAAGATCGTTAACGCATCAATGCTCCTCGGTGCCCTGAATCAGGTGAAGCCTATTACGGAAGACCTCGTCAAGGTCGCAGTCGAAAACGTCAGATTGTCGGAGAAGGATCATGGCAGAGAAGAAAATAATGAACTTCGCACAGGCGCTCAAAATCAGGCCGGGGTCGCTGCGACCTAAGCCGGAAGTCCAACCTGTCGAAGAAGATAACAGCACTAGCCTGGTTCCCCTTCCGCCAAATCCGGAATCGGCGAGCGACAACACCGCTACCACCTCTACCCCTACCCCTACTACCACCTCTACCCCTACTACCACCTCTACCCCCAAAACGGAGGCCGAACATCCTATTGCGCCAACGCGTGACTTCACGCGGGTTGCCAATTCGATTGTGAGAAAGGCTGTCGCTTCCGGTGTCTTCTCGGGAAAAAGCAAGCAGGTTTATGATTACCTCTATAGTCAGACAAGAGGGGCGATCACGCCCCGTCGTTCCTTCAGGATTCCGATGGATAAACTTCGGGTCAATTCCGGGCTAGGGTCTGACAAATCCCTACGCTCAATCTTGGAGCGTTTAGCTGCGTCAGGCTTGGTCACTATCAGACAGATTACTGGCACCCAGGGCGGCAACGAGTTTACGGTATACCTGCCGGAAGAGATTGGCACCCCCACTACCACCTCTACCCCTACCCCTACTACCACAGGTGGTAGAAACGACCACCTCTACCCCTCCTACAAAGTACCAGGGGTAGAGGTGGTAGAAACAACCAGTGGTAGTAGGGGTTTATCTATAGTAGAATCAACAACTTCCGACGATGCTAAGACTTCTTTTAAGACTAATGCAAATACATCTGATGATGACGCTGGCGCGCAGCGTTTGACTCAAAAGCTGCTCCAGACCGAGAGGGAATTGACGGGTAAAGTCTCGACGAGTACCGAGCGCTGGGACGAACTGGCTGAACTCCTCGCCACCGAACTCAGGATCGCGGCGGCGCGCACTACCGTCTCGAATGTGCCTGCGTTTTTAACCGAGCACCTAAGGCGAAGGCTTTGGAAAGTCGATGAGCAGCGGGCGTCCGAGATCGCCGCTGATTCTGGAGAGGGAACCCACACGCCTGCCCTCAGCGAGGAAGAGAGACGGAAATGCCCTGACTGCGCGGGCACAGGCTTTTGGTACCCGGAGGGAACGGAGAAGGGCGTCGCCAAGTGCTTACACCAGAAGCTAAAATCCAAATAAGGAGACTTCTCAAAAGAAAGTTTGTCTCGCATTACTGACCCAATGACCACTGAAAAGGCACCTTCTAATTCCGTTTCACGTGATGTTACACGACCACTAATTTAGCTGTATCTCCAATTAAAAATCGTTGTTTGAGGTGGCGAGAGCTAATTCCGATAATTAGGCTTTTACGAAAGAAGTGCTTGACTACGTTTGCTTCTTAAGTCATCATAAAGTTGATTTTGCCCCTTAAATTGGCGCTGAAGGGTGTTTCTACTTGCCGACTGAAACATTAAGTCCGGAAATCTTTAGCGGGCGGGAGATCGCTCCGAGAAAGTTTGACCCGAGAAGTGCCGCTCCCTTCGTCAATAAGTCCGTGTCGGAAGCGACCCGTCGTGCCTACAGTCGGGCGGTAGCCGACTTCTTCCGCTTCGCACGGGGCAAGCACCCGGCGGAGGTTGTTCCTGCTGATGTGCAACTCTGGCGCGATCATTTGCGCTCGCAGCGGAAACGCCCGGCCACTGTCTCCTTTAAACTCTCCGTCATTCGCTCCTTCTTCGAATATCTGAAAGCCGCAGGCGTCATTCTGCTCAATCCCGCTTCGACGAAACTGGTTGCGCCGCCGGAACTGCCCACAGAACCTTCAGGGCGTGCGCTCACCGCAAAAGAGGTGCGTTACCTGCTGTCGGGGCCGGATCGGGAGAAGGCGGAAGGAGCGAGGGATTATGCGCTGATGCTCGTCATGCTCCGCCTCTCCTTGCGTGTCTCGGAGGTTTGCAGCTTACGCGCTTCGTCCGTGAAGTGGAGTCACGGGCGGTGGACGCTGCGGTGCAAAGTCAAAGGGGGGAGGGAAGAGACTTGGCCGCTGCCCAAAGACGTGAAGGAAGCCGTTGATCATTATCTCCGTATCGACCGCAAGCGCAGGGAAGTCTCACATTCGGACGGGGAAGATGCGCCGCTCTTCCAGCCGCACGTCAACTACCGCACGCTGGAGTTTGATAAAGGCATCTCGACGAGGATGGTGCAGAAGATCGTCAAACGATGGGCTGATTACTCCAATCTCGGCGACCTCTCACCACATGACCTGAGACGGACGGCGATTACGAAGGCGTTAGACTCCGGGCTGACTTACAGACAGGTGCAGATGATGAGTAAACATAAAGACCCGAAGACCGTGATGCGTTATGACCACGGGAGAGAGAATCTAGATCAGAACGCCGTCAACTTCCTTAAGTATGACGAGGAATAGAATAGTCTGCGGAAAATGACCGTTTGTCATGGCGGATTGCGATAGGGACGCCCTCGCCGGGTGCTTAGACTAGGCGCTCGGGTGGCCGTACAGACTAGGACTCCTGCATTATCTCCACAACCTCACGATAAAAAAGTTAACCGCTCCAGACATTTTCTTCTTGACATTGAGAAGGCTTTGCGTATTATGGACGCTAAGGATAGCGTTGTATGAACGTTATCGCATGTGAGGTTTTTGGTAATCGTAGACCGCTTTCCGGCTCGGGCGATAAGTCCCTGCCACAGGTCAGAATGCGGAGTGAGGACGATGACTTTTAGCTACAAGTATGAAAGGCCGGGTCTGACGGTCGACTGCGTGATCTTCGGACTTGATCTTGAGGAAGAGAGGCTGAAAGTCATGCTCATTGAAAGAAACCTTGAGCCTTTTGCGGGGATGTGGGCGATCCCGGGTGGCTTCGTCCATCAGGGTGAAACGCTCGAAGTGGCGGCGACGCGCGAACTCCGTGAGGAAACCGGTATCACGGATGTCTTTCTCGAACAACTCTACACGTTTGGCGATCTCGACCGTGACCCGCGTGGATGGGTCGTCTCCGTGGCCTACTACGCACTGGTTTCTCCGGAAAAACATACGATTCACGCGGCCAGCGACGCGCGCCAAGCACGCTGGTTCCCCGTCAACTCTCTCCCACGGCTCGCCTTTGACCACGCCGAGATACTCAGGACTGCGCTTGAGAGAGTCCGTGGAAAGCTAACCTATGCGCCCATCGGCTTCGAACTGCTCCCCCGAAAGTTCACGATCAAACAGCTACAGAAACTCTACGAGATCGTGCTCGGCACGAAGTTAGACAACCGCAATTTCAGGAAGAAGATTTTCGGCATGGATGTACTACAGGAACTGGACGAGATGCAGCAGGGCGTGCCGCACCGCGCCGCGCGTCTCTACAAATTTGACGAGCGCAAGTATCAGCAATTGATCAAGCGCGGCTTGAGTTTCGGGCTTTAGTCGGAAAGAGCGAACGATGAAAGATCGCAATACCAGAGCCAGTAAATTTTTGAGCCTCGTGCTCAGGCACCAGCCGGAGAAGATCGGCCTGACGCTTGACCGCGAAGGTTGGGTCGCAGTCTCACGTCTGCTCAATGCTTTAGCGGCGCACGGCCTAGACCTGACGCCGTATGAGTTGCAAGAGATCGTCCGCACCAACGACAAGCAGCGTTTCTCGCTCAGTCCAGACGGCCTGTTCATCAGAGCCAATCAGGGGCACTCTGTGGAGGTAGAACTGGGCTACGAATCGGCTGCGCCGCCCCCGGTGCTATATCACGGGACGGCAGAGCGGTTTCTGTCATCAATCAAAGAGCAGGGGCTGTTGAGAGGCCGTAGACATCACGTACATCTCTCGGAGCAGCAGGAGACGGCGACGGCTGTCGGCAGGCGTTACGGCAAGCCTGTCGTCCTGAGAATTGCGTGCGACGAAATGCACGCGGAAGGCCATCTGTTCTTCCGCTCAGCTAACGGGGTCTGGCTCACGGAGCACGTCCCCCCGCGTTACATCACACTGCGCGAGGACGACCGGAGTTGATCCATTTTTTTTGCCCTCAAGTCTTAGCGTCAGTTTTACGCTAAGCCGACACGAAGGAGATCTGTTCAATGAGCAAGAGAATCGAACTACTAATCATCGACCCGCAGGTGGACTTCTGCGACCCGCAGCGCGGCGCGCTCTACGTGCCGGGCGCGGAGCACGACATGGGACGGCTGGCCTCAATGATCCGGCGTCTCAAGCATAAGCTCGACGACATCCACGTCACGCTCGATTCGCACCACTTCATACACATCGCCCACCCGATCTTCTGGAAAGACTCGCACGGGGCGCACCCGCCCGCCTTCACACGCATCAGCCGCGCCGATGTCGAGGGAGGCGTCTGGACTCCGACCGTGCCCGGCATGTACAAGCGCGCGCTCGAATACGTCCGCAGGCTTGAGCAGAACGGACGCTACGAGTTGACCGTCTGGCCGCCGCACTGCCTCATCGGCAGCCCCGGCCATGCGGTCTTTCACGGCCTCTTCGCCGCGCTCACGGAATGGGAGTCGCGCTTCGCCTTCGTGGATTACGTCACCAAGGGCAGCAACATCCTGACCGAACACTACTCCGCCGTGCAGGCCGACGTGCCCGACTCTTCGGACGCCTCCACGCAGATCAACACGCGCCTCATTCAGACGTTGGAGAACGCCGACGTGATCGCCATCGCGGGCGAGGCGCGCACGCATTGTCTCGCAAACACCGTGCGCGACATCGCCAACAACTTCGGCGACGACTCGTTCGTGTCAAAGCTCGTGCTGCTCACGGACGCTTCGAGCGACATCCCCGGCTTTGAATCCCACGCACGCGACTTCATGAGCGAGATGACCCGTCGCGGCATGCAACTCTCAACCACGACGGAATTTCTGGTCTAAAGATAAGGAGCCGAGACGATGCCTATACTCAACGACACCACCCTCGATCAAATTACACTGCCCGACAGTCATTACGGCTACTCCGCCACACGTCTGGACGAGTTGGGCGCGACCGAATACACGGTCGTCACGATAGCCTGCGACGTGAGCGGGAGCACCACCGCCTTCATCTTCGACATGGAATCAGCCATCACACGCATCGTGCAGGCGTGCAAGTCCAGCCCGCGCGCAGACAACCTGTTGCTCCGCCTCGTGGCTTTCGACGACACCCTCTCCGAACTCCACGGCTTCAAACTTCTGGAGAGCTGCCATCTCGCCGATTACGGCGGCATCCTTCGCGCGGGCGGCTCAACCGCCCTGTACGACGCGGCGGAAAACGCCGTCTCCTCGACCATCAACTACGGGCACCAGCTCCTATCAGGGGATTTCTCCGCCAACGCCATTCTGTTCGTCATCACGGACGGGATGGACAACGCCTCAAGGCTGCCCGCCAAAAAAGTTAAAGAGGCTCTGGCGCGAGCCATCACGAGCGAGGCTTTGGAGTCAATCGTCTCCGTCCTCATCGGCGTCAACGTGCAAGACCGGCAGGCAGGTAAGTTCCTACGACAGTTTCAGGTCGAGGCGGGCTTCACACAGTACGTCGAACTCGACAAGGCCGACGCCAAGACGCTCGCGCGGCTCGCGGAATTCGTCTCCCGGAGCATCAGCGCACAGTCGCAGGCGCTCGGCACGGGCGGGGCGTCACAGTCCCTCGTCTTCTAAACAAAGGGCTTCGGCGGGAGAGCATTAACTCGTGCGGGCTTGCTTCGGGTTAATGCTCTTCCGCCCGGCTCTATTCATCGGAGGCTCTTTCATATGAATGCCGACAGTGCTTTTCAAATTGGCGCGACGCACGCGGTCTGTCAGGATTATTCGCTCGCCGGAGGAGTCCTGCCAGCCGCCCTTGGAGAAGGGTTCGCCCCGCCGCAACCGTCGAGACGCCCTTACGTCATCCTGTCTGACGGCTGCTCCTCTTCGCCCGACACGGACATCGGCGCGCGGCTTCTGGTTAAAGCCGCCGAACAGATGCTTCCGGGACGCGGCAGTGCGACGACCCTTGCGTTGGCAGAGATACACAGAGAGGCGGCGCGTCTCGCCTTGGAGTGGGCGGAACTGCTCGGCCTGCCCCCGCAAGCTGTGGACGCGACCCTGCTCAGCGCGCATCTCGACGGCGAAGAGTTGGTCGTCGGCTGTTCGGGAGACGGAGTGATCTGCTTGCAGACGTGGGCGGGCGCGGTCGAAGTCTACAGCATCTCCTACGCCTCCGGTTACCCGCTCTACCCGGCCTACACGCACCAGCCCGCACGGCTGCTCGCGCTGAAAGAGGCTGGACACTCAGGCAAAGAGGTGACACGCTTTCGCGCCGCTTCAATCGAAGAATGCTTGCAACCGTCGGGCACGTCAGGCGGCGACTCGCTAACGGAGGTCTTTACCGTCAGCGCAGCGAACTACAAATACGTCGCGCTCTTCTCCGACGGCATTCATTCCTTCTTTAACGCCGGGCAAAACGGGAGCAGTGGCAGCAGAGGCGAAGCTGTCCCTCTGGACGAGCCTCTGCGGAGCCTCGTCTCCTTCAAAAGCACACGCGGCGCGTTCGTCGGGCGACGCATGAAGAGGTTCCTGAAAGACTGCCGGAATAGAGGGTGGCAACACCTGGACGATCTGGCGTTCGGCGCGCTGCATCTCGGAGGTTGAGTATGTCTTTCAAATCGGTCTTTCCGGGTCTGAGCACATTTCTGAAAGGGGATGATGCCACGATGGACAGGTATTTCGTACAGGGTCGGGGCGAGGTTCGGCTCAGCAAGTCGGACTTCAAAGCGCAGGGCGGCGAGGGTTCGATCTACCTGAAAGGCTCGAACGCTTATAAGATTTATACCGACCCGGCGCGCGCCATCCCACCCGCGAAGATTCTCGAACTCTCCGCTCTTACGCTGCCCAACATCATCCGCCCTCTGGACGTAGTGCTCGACGCGAAGAACAGGCCGGTCGGCTATTCCATGCGCTCCGTCGGCAGGTCTTACGCGCTCTGCCAGCTTTTCCCGAAAGCCTTCCGCCAGCGCAATAACCTGACGCCGGAGTTGTCGCTCGGCCTCGTGCGCAAACTGCAAGCGGGCGTCAGTCATGTCCATGCCAGAGCCATTTTGATCGTGGACTTGAACGAGATGAACTTTTTAGTCGCGGAGGATTTCGCAGAGCTCTTCTTCATAGACGTTGACAGCTACCAGACGCCTTCGTTCCCTGCGACGGTCTTGATGGAGAGCGTGCGAGACAGGCACGCGCAAAGACTGACCACCGAGTCCGACTGGTTCTCCTTCGCCGTCGTCTCCTTCCAGCTGTTCGTCGGCATCCACCCTTACAAGGGCAACTATCCTCCGTTTCAGGGACTACCCGACAAAGAGAAGAAACTCGACGCGCGGATGCGCGCCAACGTGTCCGTGCTCAGGCCGGAAGTTTCCGTCCCGGCCTCATGTCTCCCTTTCTCCGTCATCCCGCCCGCCTACCTCGATTGGTACAGAGCCGTCTTCGAAGAGGGCAAGCGACTGCCGCCGCCGGACAATACACAGCCTGCCCTCACGCTCGCCGCGCCGCAGCCGCCGCGCGCCGTCGGGAGTGCTCATTTTGAGTTTACGGAGATCAGAGAATTCGATACCGGGGTCAACTGGCACGACGGCCTCATCACGATTACTCAAAAGAGCATCTATGTTCAGGGCGAGCAATTTCCGAAGCCGCAGGCCGATGTGCTGGTAACGACGACGCCGCGCCTGCGCCACCTCGTCGCCGCTTATATGAACGGGGCTGCACCCTGCATCCGCGACCTGACCGAGTCACGC
>DASWNS010000487.1:0-4810 GCA_036399115.1 Pyrinomonadaceae bacterium
GAAGAAAGATGGTCGGGGCAAGAGGACTTGAACCTCCGACCTCACGGTCCCGAACCGTGCGCTCTACCAGGCTGAGCCACGCCCCGACAAACAAACTGTGCAGGCATTCTAGGTGCGACGTGCCGACATGTCAAACTTGCGGGGCGTCGCCGACGCTTTTCAGGCGCGCCTTCTCGCGTCTCGACTTGAGATATTCGAAGAGCGGCGGCAGAAGCGACAGCGCGACGACGACGATGACGACCTTCTCGATGTGTTCGTCGAGTTTAATGCCGAAGGCGCGTTCGACGAGAGTTCCGAGGAAATATCCGGAGAGAATCATGCTGAACACCCAGAGGAAGCCGCCGATGACATTGAAGAACACGAACTTCCGGTAGGGCATTTGCGCCGCGCCCGCGACGATGGGCGCAAAGGTGCGTACGATTGGCACGAACCGCGCGATGATGATCGTCTTCCCGCCGTACTTCTCGTAAAACGCCTGCGCCTTCTCCAGATGGCTCGGGCGAAACACAAGAGACTTCTGCCGCTTGAACAGGCGGGGTCCCAGTTTTGCCCCCGAATAATAACCGACCGCATCGCCCACCACCGCCGCGACGAACAGCGTGCTGAGTAGAATAAAGACGTTCAAGTCGCCTTTAGCCGCGAACAATCCCGCCACGACCAGCAGCGAATCGCCCGGCAGAAAAAAGCCCGCGGCCAGTCCCGTCTCCGCAAAGACGACGAAGATCAAGACCAGATAACCGGCGGCAGCAATCGTGCGCGGGTCGAGATATTGCTTTACCAGATGGATAAGTTCTGTCAGCGATTCCATAAATTAAGTCTCTAGTCGCGCGTTTCAAGTCTTGAGTCTCAATTGTCTCCGGCTTGAAATCCGGGACTACTACTGTTCCGACCAGCCGTAGCGACCGATGAGCGGGACGAAGGCGCACGCGCCGTGATCTTCGCGTATAAATTTGTCTTCTTTGCGAATGACGCGCACGAGCCTCTGCGCGTCGCGCCGCTCGCCGACGGGCATCACGAGCCGCCCGCCCACCTTCAACTGCGCCATCAACGGTTCGGGCACATCCGGACCGCCCGCCGCCGCGAGGATGGCGTCGTAGGGTGCGTGCGCGCTCCAGCCGAGCGTGCCGTCGAAGCATTTCACGGTGGCGTTGTAGATGTTGAGAGCGCGGATGCGCGCCTGCGCCACGCGTGCCAGTTCGCTGATGCGTTCGATGGCTAAGACTCGACCGGCGAGCCGCGCCAGCACCGCCGTTTGATAACCGGAGCCTGCGCCGATCTCCAGCACCGAACTTTGATTGTCGAGTTCGAGCAACTCGGACATGCGCGCGACGATGTAGGGCTGCGAGATCGTCTGGTTCGCGGCGATGGGGAGCGCGTGGTCGCCGTAGGCGTTGCTCTGCAAGGCTTCGGGCACGAAGTAGTGGCGCGGCACTTCGCGCATCGCTTCGAGCACGCGCTCGTTGCCTATACCATGATGCTTGCGCAGGTGTTCGACCATCTGATCGCGCTGGCGTCGGAAGGCGGACGCTTGCGCGGCGGGGATTTGTGATGCGGAACTCAACAGGTTCAAGGCTCCGTAGTTTTGAAAATTATTTCAGTCTCAGGTGTGTTCGACCGGCTCGCCCGCCTCTTCGCACGGGACGTTCTCCTCCAGTTCGGGCGAGTTCCAATTCTGCAACTCGACGAGCGAACGATGGTCCGTCATGTCGCTGCGCATTGGCGTGATGGAGGCCATGCCCTGCTTGATGGCGTAATAGTCTGTGCCCTCGACCGTGTCTTCGGGAAAGACCTCTTCGCCGATCCAGTAATAGGCTTTGCCGCGCGGGTCGATCTTCTCCGTGATGATCGGGCGCGCGTTTTTGAGTCCCTGTCGCGTTATACGCACGCCCCGCAACTCGCCGGGCGGCATGTTGATGTTCAAGAGCGTCCCCTGCGGCAAGCCTTCGGCTAAAACTTTTTTGACGATCTTGATAGCGAACTGCGCGGCGTAAGTGAAGTCATAATTTTCGCGCGCTACGAGACTGAAAGCCAGCCCCGTGACGCCGAGGATCGTGGCTTCGAGCGCGCCCGCGACCGTGCCGGAGTAGGAAGCGTCGTCGCCGAGGTTGCCGCCGTGATTGATGCCGGAGACGCAGATGTGCGGCCATTCCTCGCGGGGCAGAATCTTATGCAGGGCGAGCGTTACGCAGTCGGTCGGCGTGCCGTCAACAGTCCAGTGGCGTTCGTCAATCTGGCGTATGCGCAGGGGGCGCGAGAGCGTCAGGCTGTGCGACGCGCCGCTCATCTCGGAGGCCGGAGCCACCGTGTAAACGTCGCCCACCGCGCGTAGAGCTTCTTCGAGTTTGATGAGGCCGTCGGAATGAATACCGTCGTCGTTAGTTAAAAGAATACGAATCATAAAAAATCAACCACACTTCATTACAACCCAAAGCAACGAATTATTCAAGCAGGCACTCTCGATAGAAATTCTCTGCTCACAGCCCGACAGCGGATTGCAAACGGATAGAACTCTCTCTGCACGTCTTCCGTCAATCGCTCGTCATCTTCCCTCTATCGCCCGCCGTCTTATTTGACAGGACGGCGCGCTTCATTTGCATGCGCGCCCGCCGAGCAAGGAAAGCGACGCATCTTACCGGACAAGCTACGCCACCGGAAGGAGTCGCGGCATAGACTTACGGCAAAAGCCCCGCGCACGTGTAAACGCGTCGCGGGGCTTTCAACACATGAGCTTTGAGGCTGCTTACGCAGAGATCGTCTTGCCCTCTTTTTTGCTGCCCAGACCCTTGATCTGGACGGGGGTGTTCTTCTCCACATCGCCCGCGCCGAGTTTCTGCTTGAGCACCATCTCCTGGTAGAGCTTGCGCATCATCGCCGCTTCCTCAGCCGCCGTCTTCGGTCCGGCCATCTCAGGACGATTCGGACGCTGCAAGTCAACTTCATTCAGGATGCCGGTGAAACCCGCGTCGGCCAACTCGACGTTTTTGCCCTTCGCAAAGATTTCATGTCGCCCGTGCTCTTTGTACCACTTGGCAATCGTCGCGTTCTGGTGCATCTGCTCGATGATGTTGCGCCAGCCGATGCCCGTGTTGTAAGCGCAGAACGAAATCTCGCCCTCCTGCGTGCCGTAAGGGATGATGCACATCTCCGTGCGGCGGAAGTCGTAGTTGAAGAGGTCTTGGAACCACATGCCCGCGATGAAGAGGAAATTCCAGGGGTCGCTACGACGCTTCTCGATGTCCTCAAACGTGCGGTCGCCTTCAACCTTGCCGTAAGACTTGCCGGAGAGTCCGAACGACTTGTCGAACTTCTTGAAGATGTCCACGAGCGTCAAACTCTGCGGCGCGCCGTAAGGCTGGTAGTTCTTCAACAGCGCCAAGCCCATCATGATGTTCGAGAACCACTTGCCGCGCCCCGCGTCCGTAATGCCCGTCATGTCTTTGACGAGTCCCGGAATGTTCAGGAACTCAGGCACGGGCTTCATCTCTTTCGTGTTCTTGTTGATCATCACCGCCGTGCCGACGCCGCAGTTCGGGTGGCAACCGCAGGAAACCTGACCCCATTCGGCTTCGGGACCGTGCACGAGGTCTGCGAAGTCCGCGAACGCGCCCATCAGCGAGAGCGGGAACCAGTCGCGCGTCGGCTCTGTAATGCCGACCTGCTTCTTCACGTCGTGCGCGAGGTGCGACAGCGTGTAACGCTGAGCCATGCGACGCTCATCCGTGATCTCTTCGTCGCGCCCGGTGAAAGAGACGGGCTGAAACGAAATAAAGGCGACCTTCTTCGGATTGTCCAAGGCGAAGCGGATGACGGAGCCGACCTGATCGTTGTTGATATTGTTGACGAGCGTGGTGACGAGCACGATCTCGACGCCTGCTTCATGCAGATTATCGATCGCGCGCAACTTCACGTCGAAGAGGTTGCCGACCTGCCGGTGCGAGTTCGCATCATTGCCGATGCCGTCGAATTGCAGGTAAGCATAGCGCAAGCCCGCCTCTGCGGCTTCGCGGCAGAACTCTTTGCTCTTCGCAAACTCAATGCCGTTCGTCGCGCACTGCACGGAGTTGTAGCCGACTTTGCGCGAGTAGCGTATGGATTCGATGAAGTGGGGCGAGATCGTCGGCTCGCCGCCCGAAAACTGCACAGACATCTGACGGCGCGGCTTGATCGAGATCGCTTTGTCGAGAATGTCTTTCACGTCATCGAAGCTGAGTTCGTGCACGAAGCCGACCTGATTGGCGTCCATGAAGCACGGGTCGCACATCATGTTGCAGCGGTTCGTCAGGTCAATCGTCAAGACTGAACCGCGACCGTATTTGATCGTGGAAGAACCGTGATTGTGCAACTTCTCATCGTTGTGCGCCTGTATGTCGCGACCGGGAAACTGCGCCTCGATGTGCTTGAGGAAGGTCGAGTCCATCGCCATGATGTCTTCGATGTGGCCGTGCGTGGGGCAATCTTTGATCATCCAAATCTCGCCGTTGCGCTCCACGATCTGCGCCTTCACCTCGCCCACCTTCTCGTTGATCAGGATGGCCGGGTCGATCACCTCCGCGCTCAAAATCTTGGCGCGGGCTTCGATCACGCACTTCGGACAGAGGCTATCGGTCGTGCGCGGAAAGCCGAGAGGCGGCTTCGATTTCTGCCATGATTTCAACAGCGGCTTGTCCGACCACTTCGGGATGAACGATTCGCTCGGGCGATATTTATTAAAAAACTGAATGGTGTTGAACGCGCCCGCCGCAAGGGCGGTCAGTCCTCTTTCAACGTGTTTGATGGGTCGCATTTTCTCTTCCTTCTCTACCGGATAAAT
>DASWNS010000488.1:0-10070 GCA_036399115.1 Pyrinomonadaceae bacterium
AAAAGGAAAGCTGTTTTTGCTATTAGGAAGCCGTTTTTGCTATTAGAAAGCCGTTTTTGCTATCTGCCATTTCCTGTCCCTTTGCCCAAGCTGAGCGCGAGGTGGGACATTCGGTACTGTCGCGGCGTGAGGCCATAAGCCTTCTTGAAGGCTCGCTCAAAGTGACTTTTGTCACTGATGCCAACGCTTGTCATGACTTGCTTGACACTCAACACAGAATTCCTCATCAGATCTTTTGCCCGCTCCAGCCTGAGCCTCCGCAGGTATTGTGCGGGAGGCAGACCGGTTTCGGACTTGAAGAGGTGCTGAAGGCGCGAGCGAGAGAGATTGAGCGAGTGCGCCAACTCATCAAGAATCATCTCTCGGCGCAAGTCTTCCTGAAGCGAGGAGATAATAATCTGCACACGTCGATCCATATCATGAATCTCCGATAGGAGAAATCGAGCTTCCGAGCTATTGGCAAAAGCAGATAACTTCTTAAGGAACGGTCAGTCTCTGGTGGGGCAAAGCTCCGAGAGGAGCTCATTTCATCATCTGAAATCGGGGGTGCGAATGTTCGATATTAAAGCTGACCCTGCTGAGGACGCAGAATGTATGTTAAAGGCCTTGTGCCTGTCAATCGAAATTCTATTGACCCAACCCATCCAACACCAGGCCGCTCGCGCTAAAGAGTGACAGGCATATCCGGCTCAGCATCAGGTATCTTTTCTCAGAGGGAGGCTAAGGAGAAACACTCATTACGGTTCTGTTGCAAGAATGGACTCTCATAATTGGCAGTGTGCAGGTGTGCGCGTGACTTTATGAGACAGGAGGCATACGTCGGAAGGCTACGGGGTCACGTCTATTTAACGCGACCCCGTAGCTTTACAGCCAGCAAGACTGAGGATCATACACACGTTCGGTCAGAGCGTTCTCCGTCTATATTGCCTTGTCACTTTTCGGTCGTGTATGTAACATCTGGGCACGCGTGTAATTTGACCTGACGGTGCTGCCGTTAGATATGTCTATGAATGGACTGGTGACGTAATGCAGAAGAATTGAACCAGCGCCTTGCAGTGGGCGCAAGTTTTGCGACACGACACTTCCCGCCCGCGGATTGCCGCGTAGCCCCTCCTTCAAAGCGGGGCCAACCCGGCGTCCCGCGGACACAATCAACTTGCTCACGAGATCGGAAGCGCATGTGTGCGTTTTCCGCGCCTCAGGTGCCTGACCGCGCACCGGGGATTGGGAGCTTTGTGAAGGAGACGAGGATGACTGATGCGGAACCACGCGTGAAGGCGTTCGACCTTCGTGCCGTTGACGAGATTATCGCCGGGACGGTGGCACCCGCCGCCGTCGAGGTGGACAGGGACGGAGCCTTTCCCCGCGCGGCACTCGATGCCTTCGGGCAGGCTGGACTTCTGGGGCTGGTCAGCTCACGCGAGGTGGGCGGGCTTGGAGAGTCGCATCGGGCTGCGACGCAGGTGGTCGAGCGTGTTGCCTCGACCTGTGCCTCGACCGCGATGGTGCTCTGTATGCACTACGCGGGATCCGCCGTCATCGAGGCGCACGCGCCGCGCGAAGTCCGCGAAGCGGTCGCGCGCGGAGAACACGTCACGACGCTCGCCTTCTCGGAGCAGGGGTCGCGCAGCCATTTCTGGGCGCCCGTCGGCACGGCGACGCCGGACGGGGGCGGCGTCCGCCTCGACGCGCAGAAGAGCTGGGTCACGTCAGCCGGGGAGGCCGACTCCTACGTCTGGTCGAGCCGTCCGCTGGAGGCCGAGGGACAGAGCACGGTCTGGCTCGTGCCTGCCGCGTCGGCAGGAATCTCCATCCCGGCGCCGTTCGACGGGCTGGGGCTGCGCGGGAACAGTTCGTCACCCGTGACGGCGGAAGGCGTCCGTATCCCACGCGGGAACATGCTCGGCGCCGACGGCGGCGGCTTCGACGTGATGATGGGGGTCGTGCTCCCCTACTTCCAGTTGATGAGCGCGGGCTTCTCTACGGGGACGATGGAGGCGGCGACGTTGAAGGCCGCCGCGCACGTCGCCAGCACAAGGCTGGAACACCTCGGGAGTTCGCTGGCCGACCTGCCGACCGTCCGCGCCTACCTCTCGCGGATGCGCATCAAGACGGATATGTGCCGCGCGCTGCTCGGCGACGCTCTGACGGCCATCGAGACGGGGAGGGAGGACGCGATGCTGCGCGTCCTGGAGGTCAAGGCGGCGGCGGGCGAGTCGGCGACCGAGGTGACGGATTTGGCGATGCGCGTCTGCGGCGGGGCGGCGTTCCGGAAAGAGGTCGGGGTGGAGCGGCACTTCCGCGACGCCCGCGCCGCGACCGTGATGGCGCCGACCACCGATGTCCTCTACGACTTCATCGGCAAGGCCGTCTGCGGCCTGCCCCTCTTCGGTTAAAGAAAGGCGCAAAGACGGCAATGAGCGATTCCGACACTCTCATCCTGGGCGCGGTCGCCTACGACCCGAAGGTCGTGACGATCTGGGAAGGCTTCAAAGTTTACTTCTCGCGCCACGGCCTCGACTTCGACTACGTCCTCTTCTCCAACTACGAGCGGCAGGTCGAGTCACATCTGGCGGGGCACTTCCACGTCGCGTGGAATTCTCCGCTCGCGTGGGTGCGGACACGCAGGCTCGCCGCCGCGCGCGGGATAAAGGTTGAAGCCGTCGTCATGCGCGACACAGACCGCGATCTCACCTCGGTAGTGGTCGTGCGGAACGACTCTGGCGTCGGGTCGGTCGAAGAACTGCGCGGCAAGCGCGTGGCCGTCGGCGCGATAGACTCTCCGCAGGCGACGCTCCTCCCGCTCTCACACCTCAGGGCGCAGAGACTCGTCCCCGGCGCAGACTTCGAGGTCGTCTACCACGACCTGCTCGGCGGCAAGCACGGCGACCACATCGGCGGTGAGCGCGAGGCGGCGCGCGCACTGCTTTCCGGCGACTGCGAAGCCGCCTGCATGATCGACGGCAACCACCTCCTCTTCACGGGCGAGGGGACGCTCCCGAACGGGGCTACGCGCGTGCTGACGCAGACAGAGCCTTTCGACCACTGCAACTTCACCGTCGCCCCGGCAGCTCCCGCGGGGCTTGTGTCGCGCTTCCGCGCGCTGCTACTGGGCATGTCTTATGACGACCCGGAGGTGCGCCCGCTCCTCGACCTCGAAGGACTCAAGGCGTGGCGCGAGGGTCGGCTCGAAGGTTACGAGGCGCTCGAACGTGCGGTGGACGAGGCGGGATTTTATGACGCGGACGGCAACATCACCATCGACGGTTATCGATATTAAAGGGCTGGGGTTCGACCGAGGGGCGCATCTCCTGCTCAAGCGGGCATTGGCCGACCTGCCGACCGGCGGGAAACTCGGCGTCAGGGGGAGCGCCCCCGACTTGGCTGTCCACCTGCGCGGCTGGTGCCGCGCTCAGGGGCACGAGTTCGTCCGGTCGGAGGCTGAAGGAGAGGGGTCGAACGAAGCGTGGGCGGACGGGGACTCGCCTCTGGTGGCGTGGGTCGCACGCGGCGCGGCGTTCGGCGTTCGTTGGCGCGGCGCGGAAGCGGCGGGCGGGGCAGACCCGCGTGAGTCCGGGGCGGTGGTCGAACGCCCCCCGGCGCGTTGGGGCTTGGCCGCGCGCGGCGCGTTGGTCGAGGCTGGCGCGCCCGAATATAACTTCCGGCTCGACTCGAAGGCGGAGGTCTGGGCGGAGAACGTCCCGCGCCTCTACCAGCAGGCGGCGGCCGCGCAGTGGAACCCCGCCACGGCGGTCGAATGGGACGCGTCCTTCGAACTGCCGCCGGAGGTCGAGTCGGCAGTCGTGCAGGTGATGACCTACCTCGTCGAGAACGAGACGGCGGCGCTGCTCGTGCCCGCGAAGTTTCTGGCGCAGGTGCACCCGCACTTCCGCGAGGTCATGCAACTACTCGCCATCCAGGTCGCCGACGAGGCGAGGCACATCGAGGTCTTCACACGCCGCGCCACGCTGCGGCGGAAGGATGCGTTGGGGCTTTCGACCGCGGGCGGGCAGCAGTCGTTAAAGACGCTCTTTGACGAGCACGATTTCACGCTCGCCTCCTTCCTGCTCTCGGTTCTCGGCGAAGGCTCCTTCCTGAATCTGCTCTGGTTCCTCGAACGTCACGCGCCCGACCCCGTCACGCGGCAGGTCGCGCGGCTCGCCGCGCAGGACGAGGCGCGCCACGTGGCCTTCGGCATGGGACATCTGCAATACGCCATCGCCCTCGACCCGACATTGAAAGGACGGCTCGCGTCGGCGGCTGTCAGGCGTCATGACGCCTTAGCGCAGACGGCGGGGTTGAACGAGGAGGTGTTCGACGCCCTCGTCATTCTTGCAGCGGGCGGATGGGAGCCGGACGCCATTGCGGCGGGATTCGAGAAGGTGCAGACCCTCAAACGAGAGATGACCGCTGACCGGACGAGCCGCCTCATCAAACTGGGATTCGCTCCTGACGAAGCCAGCGCCCTCTCCAACCTTCACACGCGGAACTTTATGTAAGTATCGCCCCGGGCGGGGCGCGCAACCGAGGGAGCAGATAGCTTGAAGGCAACCGTTACAGCGCTCCTTCTCTATGAGCGGAGTCTAGAGTGCCACTCGGTTTCAAGCGAGGTCGCCGATCTCGAACACGAATTTGACCCTCCCAAACCTCTCCGGTTTCCAGCCTGACCTTGATGTCGTGCGCGTGGTAAGGGGATGACCTGAATAGGCTGCATAGAGCATCTCGCCTGCCTGACACCTTCGCTGCCAGGGAAGCGCGATCTGTGTGTCGCCGAGGAAATCCTGATCCGGGAGCGGCGGGTCGGCGCCCTGGATGCTACCTATCGTGCTCGGAGTGTAAGCTAGACGCGTTTTGGACATGGCCTCGTCCCCGGTCTGCGATGCAATTCCCGCCCCTTTCGGACGCCACACTCACCCAACCCTTCAGAGCGGCACAGACCCTCTCTGCGAAATCCCGGAGCGCATGCACGAGAAATGGGTTAAGAGCCGGGTTTGTTCACGCCTGGATTTGGGTCTGTACTTTTACAGCATTGCCTTTAGAAGACTCCAGTGTTCACGGGGCGACTAGACCACGAAGGTGAAGGTGAATCTATTAGACGAAAGTATCGACCCGCGCGACGGTGAGTACGTTGAGTGCCACGAGTTGAGCCGCCCCAAAGAAGTGAGGGGCAGAAACCACTATGCGAGGCCGGGGGTAGTTTGCAGAAAATATTTTAGAGAGCAGAAGATCACAAGCGACTCTTCATCAGGCGGCCATCTGGAACAGCGAAGCGATGAACTTCGCCTGATATGGTTGGTGAAGTGAGTTGCTTCTCAGGCCGCATCCGGGGTGTCATCTTCGCTATTTAGTCTCTCTCTTGCACCCGGTTGACGAGGGTTCACATCTCTCAGGATGCTCTTTATTTCCGGGTCGATGGAAGGCTGTGCCTGCTCCTTACGGGATGGCGTGACAACATATAGTGTGTGACCTTCGTGGCGCGAATCGCTCTCGCCCCCGTGCCCCGTTTCGGAGAGTATTTTATCGACGAGGGCTTCACACTCAGGGGTCGGGATTTGTGACTTCGGAGTTCGCTTGTTGTTCAGGGGTCGCTCATCAATCCCATTCTCGATTAAGCGTTGGATAAATGAGTGGTTGCCGGGAGTGCTCTTCGGGCCGTAGTTTCCATAAATGAACCAGAGGCGCTCCAGACGGGTACGCTGTTCGGTCGTGAGTGTGACGGGGGCTGCTTTCCTTCTTATCGTCATGCGTGATTTTACTACTGCATTTCGTGTTGGGGAAGATAGAAGTGCGTATCGTTCATCAACTGCTAAAAACAATAACTTTTTTAAGCGGGTAGAGTTGCAAATTTAAGCGGGTAGAGTTGCAAACATTTCCACGCAGCAGAATATTTTGTGATAGATGAACCACCTCATACTATGCAGACAGCGGCTAAAATATTTTCACAACGCTGCCAAATTTAGCAGGCTGCCGCTGCGTCTCGACCGATCATCTTTTCGTTCGACGCGGCAACCGTACGCCGCGCTGTGCAGGGCGAGCGTCAAGCACATCGCACCGGAGCCTAACAGCAGCACGCGCCGCCGCCCCACTTTGTCCGAGACGGGACCGATGATGAGCGCGAAGAGGCCGACCATCAGAGCGCAGGCGCTCACCAGCGTGCCCTGCACCGCCTCCGGCACGTTCAACTCCCTGCCGAGCTGCGGCAGCATCGGCGAGACGATCATGATCTGGCTGCTGGCGGAGAAGACGAGCAGCCAGAGCGCAGACAGGATCAGGTGATCTTTGGAGTTCCCTTGGTGCATTAAATGATCCGGCAGAGCCGTTGCGTTCAACGCAGGCGACTCCGCGACTTTCAGGACAGGCGACTCCGCTACTTTCAGGAAAAGGATAATGGGTGGACGTTAGAAACTGCCTGACCTCTTAATCCCCATCGTCAACCGCCTCTTAATCCCCGTCGTCAACCGCCTTCAGTAAGGCATCTACGTCCCATGCTCCTTTGTGTTGCGCACCGTTGATGAAAAAAGTCGGCGTCGCCCGCACGCCGCTCTGCTCTCCGCTCTTGAAATCTTCCTGCACCCGCGCGGCGAACGAGCGATGATTGATCGCCTGCTCGAACCTCTCCATATCGAGTTCTAATTCTCTGGCATAAAGCACAAGGTGCTCGCCGTCGAGATGATTGAAGTGCGCGAAGAGCGTGTCGTGCATCTCCCAGAACTTGCCCTGCGCTCCGGCAGCTTCCGCCACTTCGGCGGCGGCTTCCGCGTGCGGGTGAACGTTCGTTCTCGGAAAATGGCGGAAAATGAAGCGCAGTCGCTCGCCCAACCGGCTTTGGATCTCCTTAACGATTTTATTTGCCTCCACGCAGTGCGGGCATTCGTAAGCGCCGTACATCAGCAACGTCACCGGGGCGTCCGCCGCGCCGCGCGCGTGGTCGCGTTCGCTCACCGGCTGGCTCAAGATGTCAGCGTCGTCTGTCGGTCTGTTAGTTTCGGTGTTCATTAAGATGACTCCTTTTTCCGCTTGTCTTCTCTTGTCAGTGAGCCGTCACGGGTTTCGGCTCCTCGACGGGTGCGCGGTTCTGCGCCAGCGGCAGGCGAACTTGAAAACAGGTGTCGCCCGGCTTCGACTGAAAGAGTATGTTGCCCCGGTGCTTGCGCACGATACGGCTGACGGCGTCGAGGCCGAGGCCGGTTCCCTCGCCGACGGGCTTCGTGGTGTAGAACGGCTCGAAGATGTGCATCTGCACGTCAACGGTGATGCCCGGCCCGTTGTCGCGGATTTCCACGAGCACGCCCGTCGGCTCAAGTTTCGTGCGTATCTTCAATCGGCCACCGTCGCCCATCGCGTCCACCGCGTTGTCGATCAGGTTCGTCCAGACCTGATTGAGTTCGCTGCCGTAGGCCGTGACACGCGGCAGAGCGTCGGCGTAATCGCGCACCACGTCGATGTTCTTCTTCCTCAGTTTATACCTGAGAATGAGCACGGTGTTGTCCAGCCCCTTGTGGAGATCGACCTCCTGCACTGATGCCTGATCCATGTAGGAGTATTCTTTGATCGCGCCGACGAGTTCCGAGATGCGTCCCACGCTCGTCTTGATGTGGCCGATCAGTTTCGCGGTCGAGAGTTGCGCGGCGATACGCGCCAGAACATCGCCGAGGGCATCCCTCCCGGTTTTGTCCAGCACGCGCTCCAGTGCTTCCGTGTTGACGCCTGCCTCTGAAAGTGTGGGCGCGAGTTTCTAACTCTCCGCGACGCCTTGCTCGTCGAGCCATGCGGCGAGTTCGTCTTCGCAGTCGCTCTGCTCCAACGCTCGCAGGGGCGTGGCCGCAGACGTGTGCGCGATGGCTTCGCTTTCAAACTCCGCGATGAACTGCCGCTGCTCCGGCGTGAGGTTGTGGCGGCACAGACGCAAATCAGCCGCCCGCAACTCTTCCAACGCGCCGAGCATTTCGTTCGCCCCGCGCTTGGCCGCCGGGTTGTTGAGTTCGTGCGCGAGTCCGGCGGAGAGTTTGCCGAGCACTATCAGCTTGTCCCGCTGCTGGTCCATCTTCGTAGATTCGCGCACGCGGTCGCTCATCAGACCGACGAGACGCTCTGCGAGCACCGGCATCCGCTGCAACATCTCCGGGAACAATCGTTCGTGGAATAAGAGCAGCCTCGCACGCGTGACGGCGCGACTCGTGGCGGGAAATTCCTTCATCCGCGAGTAAGGAAGTTTTCCGCTCACTTCCGTCTGCGCATCGCCTGCCTGCGCGATGTAGACGTTTCCGTCCAGATTGGTTTCGTCCTGTCGAGAGTGGGCTTCGCCTTCCAGATAGACGGTCATTTGATCCGCCGGGTGCCCCCTGCGAAAGATGACCTCGCCCGGCTCTACCCACCTCTCGACGGCGTTCTCGACGAACCACCTCAGTTGTTCTTCGGGAAGCCCCGCGAAGACCTGAACGCGGCGCAGAGCTTCAACCTTGTCCTCCGGCGAAACGGACGGCGTGGCGGTCTGCGCCGCGTCGTCATCCTCTCCACCCTCGCCGCCCTCTAATTTCAAGTTCTGCATACTCACACTACCTTGCTGAGATATTGATGAACGAATGAGATCGCGATTGAGCCTTCACTGACGCCCGAAGCGACGCGCTTGACCGAACCTTTCCGCACGTCGCCGACGACGAAGACGCCGGGCACGTTCGGTAGCGGAAGTACCAGCGCACACAACAGGATGATGTGGGGTGCGTAGTGCTGCCACTTGAAAGGCGAGGGGATCACGTCTGATGTGTAGACCTGAGGAAAGTGACAGGCAGAGCGTGAGGGGACGTTGATACGTGAAAAGTTATTTTTGAAACACGACCGAACTTAGAGAGCCGCCCACCGGTCTACAGTGAGGCCGGTGGGCGGCAGGCAATCCAGTCTGGTCTTAGTGGCTGACCACCCAGTTATAGATGGGGCTCCAGACAAGTTCTCTCGCGTTGTCGGCGAGGAAGAGGTCGGCGTGTCCGAAATCTATTGCTCGCGCCCCGTCCGTTTGAAGTTTGACGACATGCGAACTGATGCCCGCGCTCCCAAGTCTGGAGAGCGTGTCGGCTCCGAACGCGCCGAACCCGCCTTCTGCGCCGACGTAGTAGACGGGGACTGTAATCTCGGCCAACCGGTCGTCGTAAGGCACTTCGGCATCGCCGCACTGGATGGCTTCACCCTCAACCTGTTCGGTGAAACTCTGGAAGGGCGCTGCCGTCTGGAGATAGTCGTAGAAGTAGGCTTCGCGCGTGAACTGTAACCCGGCAGGAAGCCCCGCAGCGTCGAACTCCCCGGCGTTGAAGTGGTAGCCGGGCACGGGCGGGAAGGGGGCGGACAGGAGGTGTGTCGCCGAGCCGACGAGCAGTGCCGCCTGCGCGTTCGTCAATCCGGGGAAGCCGAGGATCGGAGATTGACCCGACGGGTCTGAAGCGGCAAAGAGGCCGAAGGTCTGGCCCCCCACGCCTTGCGGCGAATGGTACTGCCCGGCGTCGAGGAGTTGCTTGTTGAGGTGGTAACGCTGGCAGGCGGCGGCGCGTTGCTCTTCGTGCTCGGCGTTGAACTTGTAGGCGATGTCCACCGGGATGAGCGCCTTGACGTGGTGGAACTGCTCGGGCAGGCGCGTCTCCTCGTTGGCGTAGGCGTAGGCCAGCATGCCGCCGCGGCTCCAACCGAGCAGTGTCAGTTTGTCGAACCCGCTGCCGGTTGGCGCAGATTCAAACGACGCCCGCAAAGATATACGCGTAAGTCAGAAGGAAAAGGTATCAACGCGCCCGCTCCGACCTTCGTGAACTTTGCCCAAATCCGACAGCGCGACCACGACTAATGCCGGATGGAAAGCCCGTCCCGGGGCTGCGTACATGACTAGTAAGGAGGCGCGCGGAGTCAACGAAGAAGACGAGTGATTCTCCGCTGACTCCACGCGCCTTCCCTCCCCGTTGGTACTGCTGAAGTCATTCAATAAGGGTTTATTCTTCTACTTGGAGGATCACGTCGAACCTGCCTGATCGCTATGAGAAATAAACCGGACGCGATAACTTTTTCTTGACGGTTGAGAATAGCGTGGGGTA
>DASWNS010000489.1:0-4236 GCA_036399115.1 Pyrinomonadaceae bacterium
GTCGCCCCACACAACCGGGCTGGCGTGCGACAGACCGGGGATGGCTCTCTTCCAGAGAATGTTCTCGGCTTTCGCCGCGTTCCAACTCGCGGGCGTCTTCGCCGCCTCCGTCGCCACGCCCGCCGCGTTCGCGCCGCGAAACTGCGGCCAGTTATCCTGCGCCGCCGCCAAATTCACTAAAAGCAGGAGAGAGAGAGAAGTGTAAAAGAGACGCTTCATAGCTTCTTTACGTTTGCCTTAAGGCTTCTTCGGTGCTTCGGGTGTCTTTGCCGGAGTTGCCGGAGTTGCCGGAGCCGTGGGAGTTGCCGCCTTCTGCTCGGAGAGGGCGTAGAGTTGATTGCGGTTGGCGATGAAGAGCGTGCCGTTGGCGGGCACGGGCGTCGAATAGACGCTGCTTGCCATGTTGATCTCGGCGATGACCTTCTTCGTCTTGCCTTCCTGCAAGATGACGATGTCGCCGTCTTCGTCGCCGAGATAAATCTTGCCGTCAATGCTGATGGGCGAACCCCAGACGGCGGCGAACACGTCGTGCGTCCAGTAGACCTGCCCGGTCTTGGCGTCGAGCGCGTGGAGAAAGCCGCTGAAGTCGGCTTGATAAATGATGCCGTCGCGGATGGCGGGCGTGGAGACGGAGCGGCGTATCTTGTCGTAGTGCCAGACCATGCCCGTCTTCGTGATGTCGCCGCGCTTCGTGGGGTCAATGCAATAGAGATGACCGATGCCTTCGCCGTGTTCGGGGTCTTGGCCGTTCGAGATGTAGATTTTGTCTTCGTAGGCGACGGGCGTGGAGATCACTTCGTTGCGCGTCTTCGGCCAGACGGAATCCTTCGGGTTCGTGTCGAACTCCCAGAGCTTCTTGCCCGTCAACGCTTCGTAGCCGCGAATCCAGCCGTCGCCCTGCGCGAAGACGACCTGATCCACGCCGCCGAGTTTCGCCACCGTCGGCGAAGACCATTGGCCGTGCAGAATCTTGTCGAAGACGGAGTTGTCTTCCCAGACGAGTTTGCCCGTCTTCTTGTTGAGGGCGATGATGGCCGGGGCTTTCGGCGAAGGGACGTTGACGTGGCTTTCGTCCTGCCCGTTGGAAGTGCTGACGTAGATGAGATCGCCGAAGGCGACGGGCGAAGAGTTAGACATGTTGTGCGGAAACGCGCCGACCTCTTCCATCATGTCGAAACGCCAGATGATGTCGGCGTCCTTCTCGCCGTTCAACTTCTCATCCTTGTAGTCGCCGTCGTTCTCTTTGTCGCGGAAGCCTTCCGTGTCGAGCGCGATCACCTCGCCGCGATTCGTGACGTAATAAAGAATCTTGCCTTCGACTAAGGGCGACGAGCAGATGCCCTGATACGGCCAATCGTTGACGCGACCCGCCGCGAGTTTGTCCGTCACGGCCTGCCACAAAAATTCGCCGTCCGATTCGCGGAAGGCCATCAGGATGCCCTTGTCGCCTTTCACTTTCGGGTCGCGCGGCGCTTCGTTGTTCGTGCCGACGTAAACCTGCCCGCCCGCCACGACCGGGTTGCCGTAAGTTTGCGAGCCGAGCGCGGTCATCCACTTGACGTTCGTTTTCTTCGCCACGTCCCAACTCACGGGGATGCCCTTCATGTTTGAAACCATGTTGCGGTCGGGCGTGCCGCCCCACATCGGCCAATCGCCGCCGCCGGGGTCGGAAGCCGCGGCCTGCCGCGAGGTGGAGCCGGAGAGAAGCATCACGGCGAGAAACGAGAGCGCGAAAAACAGTGTGCGGAAAGTGGTGCGAAAGTTCATATCGGTTCCTTGAAGATTGATCCTGAGCAATAGATTCTCTACTTGTATGAAACGATGATGTGGCCGGGCATCGTCTGGTGGGATTCGCTCCGCGCGAAGCCCGCATGCTGAAACATGCGTTCAAACTCCGGGAAAGTATAAGCGTCGCCAGCCGGAGTCGTGCCGAGCATGACGAGGGCGAAAGAGGCTTCGACGGGCGGCGTCACGCGGTCTTCGTTCGGCACGAATTCGAGCGTCACGGCGCGCCCTCCGTCTCTGAGCGCGGCGTGAACTTTGCGCATCAGCGTCTCGCAGGTCTGCGGGTCGAAGTGGTGAAAGAAGTTCGTCAGGAGGACGAGGTCGTAGCCCGCGCCGAAGTCAACTTCAAACGCGCTGCCGGGAATCAGATGATAACGCGCGCCCAAGCCCGCCGCTTCCGCGTTCTGTTGCGCGATGGGTAGCACGTTCTGCCAGTCAACCGCATAGACTTCCGCCTGCGGGTTCTGCTCCGCGAGCGTGATGCCGAAGATGCCGTGCCCTGCGGCTACGTCGAGGATTTTGCACGCGCCCAAATCCTTCACGCCGACGACGCGTGCGATGTCTATGGCGGCGGGGCGCATGATCGATGCCATGCCGCGCGCGAAGTCTTCCCACATCGGGTGCTCCGGCGTGATCGAACCCTGCTCCGCCATCACCGTGCCGCCTTTGCGCACGCTCTCCGTGAACCGCTGGAAGGCGTCGCCGATGTGCTCGCCGGAGAGGAACAGTGCGATGCCGCCGACGTAGGCGGGCGAGTTGCGGCTGAGGAAAAGCGAGGCTTCGGGCGTCAGGCTGTAACGCCCGTCCGCGTGCTTGCCGAGAAACTGCGCAACGGTCAGGTAGTCGCAAAGGATGCGCACGCCGCGTTCGGCGGCCTCGCAACGCGCGGCGAGTTTCGCGGCGGTGTCGTGGCCTTCGGCGATGGCCGTGAAGATGTCCAGTTCGATAGCGGCTTTCAGGGCTGCGGTCTGTTGATAGGCCGTGAGCGTCTGAAAGATTCGTTCGGGCGTGGGCGGCGGGGCGAGCGTGGCCGCGTCATGGATCGTCTCGTTCATTGTTATTTGTTCGCCGTGACTTTGATGTTGTCGAAATAGACTTCGGCCAGAGCGTTGCCGAAGATGCCGGGCGCGCCCTGCCGGTTCGGGAGCGGATCGACGCGCTCGATCATCCATGCAGCGGGTTCCGGCTCGCCCGTCGCCCACACTTTGCCGCGCGCGCGCACTTTCCCGTCGGGCAGATTCTCGACCGACAACTTCATGCGATACCAGGCATCGGGCTTCCATGCGTAGTCCTGCTTGACGGTGCGCACCACTTCCGGCTGCCACGGTTCGAGATGAAGCGACTGGCTGTTGCCGTAGAGCACGAGCGCGTAACGCTGCGCGATCACTCCGGCGTCGCCGCGCTGGCGGCGTTTCTCCGTGCCGCGCACGTCGGCCTCGACCGTGTAGTCGGACAAATTCGACGCCCCCAGATAAGCGCGCGTGCGCGTCAAAAGCGAAGAGCCTTCCGTCGTCTTGAGGAGCGCGCGGTTTCCGTCTATCTCGCGCACGGCGAATTTCGAGATCGCGCTCACCCACGTCGGCGGCACGCTGTTCAATTCCGCCGCGTCGAAGTTCACGCTCCACGGCAGCGCGGGGACGATGCGCACGCGCGCCGCGCCCGTCAACGCGCCGACCGTCGCTTTGACGAGTCCGGCCTGCGCGCCGCCGTCGTTCGCCGCGACGAGTTGACCGTTCGCCAGCGTTCCCTTCAAGTTATCGAGCGACCACGTTGCGCCCCGTTCCTCGCGGATGAAGTTGCCGCGTTCGTCGAACAAGCGCACGCGGAAGTTGACCGTCTCGCCCGGTTTGATGATCAACTCGGTGGGGACGACCTGCACCCACGCGGCGGCGCGGTTCGGGTTGGGCAGCCCTTCGACCGGGGCGGCATGGTTGGCCGTCGCGTTGGACTTCCTGCCGATGGCGTAGAGGTTCGAGTCGGTGGCGAAGAAGACGCGCCCGTTCGAGACGGCGGGCGAAGCGATGATCGCCTCCGGTTGCTGCTCCGTGCCGAGTTGATCCGAGTCGAGAATTTCGCAGCCCGTGGCAGACGGGCGGAGGATGAAGAATTTTCCGTTCTCCGTGCCGACGTAGAGTTTGCCGTCGGCGAGCACGGGCGACCCCTTCTGGATCGTGCCGAGGTTTTGCAGCCAGAGTTGCCTGCCGCTGTTCAGGTCGAAGGCGGCGATGTTCGCGCTGTTGTCAACCTGATAAAGCCGCTCGCCGTCAATGACGGGCGAAGAGTAGCCGCCCTGCCAGCCGACTTTGCTCCACTTGATCTGTTCCTTCTTGAGTTCGCCCTTCGCCGTCGCGTCGAGCGCGGCGATCATGCCCATCTCGTTCGATTCGAGATTCTCTTCGCTGTGCGTCACGATGGCGAGATTTTTGTAGACGACCGCGCCCGTGTTGAGGC
>DASWNS010000490.1:0-3759 GCA_036399115.1 Pyrinomonadaceae bacterium
TAGATGGGGTCGGGGATGTGGTAGCGGTAGAAACACCAGCGCAGGTTCTTCTCGTCGGCGATAGGGCTGCCTTGATAATCGTGCGCGAACGCGCCCTGCCCCCACGCCGTGCCGACGTAATCTTCCGTTCCCGTTCCGGCGAGCGTGGGAAATTCACGATCCCCGTCGAGATAGATTTTAACTTCGCCCTCGCCCCACCATGTATTGTAGTAGGTCTTCCGGTTGACGATGACGCCGATGTTCGTGCCGAGGTAGCGGCCACGACCGGAGACTAGCGGGAGCAACTCGAAGTCCTGCTGGAGCCGCGTCGGGTTTTCGCGGCGATAGTGCGCGTGGAAGTAGAGCATCTGCGCGTTGTGCTTGTCGCCGAGCGTGTAGTCCACGTCGTAGAAAAGCTCTTCGAGATTGTCGCTGCTCTCGTTCGTCATCACGATCTTCATGCCGGTCTTGAAAGGCATCGGGATGAAGCAGTTGAAACTGCGCCCTTCCGGGTTGGAGAAGAGCGCCGACTGAAAGACGGTCGTTTGTCCGAGCCCGATGCCGAAGAAGTCTCCGAGCGGCGCGCTCACGGCGGGAGTCCTGGCATTGTCCCAGTACATGTCTATGCGCAAACTGCGCAGCATGCGCGGGCTGCGGTCGGGAAACGTCATCCAGATTCTACGCACCGTGCCGCTCGTGCCCACGGCTTCGGCCAGCACACGACTCTCGCCCGCCTTGATCGCCACCGTCGGCGCACCTTTGCGCCCGGCGTTCGCCTGCCCGCCTTTGCCTTTTTCGCCCTTCGGATTCTCTCCGCTCGCCCAGCGCGACTCGACTCCCTCCGGCATCTCGAAGATCGCCTGCGCACGCGCCGACTGAGTTGAAGTTATTAGAAGCAACAACAACAATCCGAGACGATAAATAGAAACGCTGTCAAGCCACATATTTTATGCTCCTCTCTATTCGATTCTTTCCCTGACGTTTGAATTAACCCCGTGAGCAATTTGATAAGGGTTAATGCTGAGACGAGTCGAAAGCAGTAGCGGATAGCAGGCAAGCCGCGCCGGCTGTCTCCAAAACCGCTCAAACCCGACCATATTGTGTAATGCGTAGAAGAGACACTATAATCAAAATCTCAGGGTAATGTTAGACTTTTCCCTCATAGTAGAAATTAGACTCATTGCTCTACCCGCTGTTGTAAATGTCGTCTCTCGGCTAATTGCCAAATCCACCTCGGCGTTTCGTAATCCCACTAACTATGTTCCGCTTCGGCAGTTTCACAGAAGCGCAATTGAAGAGGAGATAAGCAGATGATGCACATCGTAAACGTTAAATACCTGCTGGCCGTTTTCATGCTGGCCTTCCTTGTCGCGCCTTTGAATCAAACAGCGAGCCTCGACGATTGGAAGGAATCGCTGGCGGCCTCGAAGAGCGGCAAGGGATGCGAATCTATTCCATATTCCACTCTTCGCTCCCAGTGCATTAGCAATTCGGCGAGAGTCGGAGCGTCGTGCAAGACGGAAGCGTGGAGTTGCGATGAACTTGGAACTAAGGGTCTTAAGGCTACCATGACGGCACTATCCGGTCACATCGAGCGGCTCAAGGAGCAGAAAAAGCAACTGGAAAGCCAGAAGACGCGTGCGACAAGCGCGACGGAAAAGACCGACCTCGGCAAAAAGATAGCTGACGTGGACAAGCAAATTTCAGAAAAATCGAGAACCTTCGACGGCTTTGAGACGAAACTTGCGAGCGACCTCGTTAAGATTAAGGATAGACTTGCCAAAGGCAGCCAGTGCCTCGATGCTCGAAACGATGTCCAGAGTGTATTTAAGAGTGCAGGAGATGCGGCACGACGCGAGAGCGCGCGTGATGTTAAGGTCATCGCTGACTCGTTGACAGACTACTGGGAGAAAAAAAGGGACGAGCATCAGAAGGCGTTCGAGAATGTGAAGCTCGGCATTGATAAATGTAACAAGAGCAGGGATGGACTTTTGTGATGCCCGGCGGGATTCTATTTTGCTCTACTTTGTAACATTCACACGCTAGGGGTCGGGTTGGGGCGAGCGGGGTCGAGGTCTGTGAGTTGGTTGCGTTCGCGGTAGAGGCGGAGTTTGTTGTGGAGGGTCTTGAGGCTGATCTGTAGAAGTTCGGCGGCGCGGGTTTTGTTGTTGTCGGTCTTTTGCAGCGTGCGCAGGATCATCTGGCGTTCGACCTCTTCGATGGGCGTGCCGACGGGCAGCGTGATGGTGTCTTCGACGCGTGCACGGGCGCGCTGGTCGAGCGGGTAGGGCGCAATGTGATGCCGCTCGATGGTTTCGCCGGAGCAGATGATGACGGCGCGCTCGATGACGTTGCGGAGTTCGCGCACGTTGCCCGGCCAGTGGTGCGAGCGGAGCACTTCGAGCGCGGCTGCGCTCAGGTGGCGCGCGGGTCGCTCGTGCCGTTCGGAGAGTTGCGTGATGAGATGCTGCACGAGCAGCGGCAAGTCTTCCTTGCGCTGGCGTAGCGGCGGGAGTTCGATGGTGATGACGTTCAGACGATAGAGCAAATCTTCGCGAAACGCTCCCGTGCGCACGGCTTCGTGCGGCTCGCGGTTGGTCGCCGCCAGCACGCGCACGTCAATCGGAATCTCCTGCGAGCCGCCGAGCCGCCGCACCGAACGCTCTTCCAGAACGCGCAGCAGCTTGGCTTGCAGGAGCGCGGGCATCTCCGCGATCTCGTCTAAGAGAAGCGTGCCGCGATGCGCGAGTTCGAAACAACCCTGACGGCGCGAACTTGCGCCCGTGAATGCGCCGCGCTCGTGGCCGAACAGTTCCGACTCCATCAACGTCTCAGGGATCGCCGAACAGTTGATCGCCACAAACTCGGCTGCGCGGCGCGGGCTGAGTTCGTGGATGGTGCGCGCGACGAGTTCTTTGCCCGTGCCGGACTCGCCCGTGATCAAGACCGAAGCGGAAGAGGGCGAGACTTGTTCGACGAGTTTATACACGCGCTGCATCGGCTCGGAGTTGCCGATCAACTTCCCGAACGCGCCGCTCCCCTTGAGTTCGTGCCGGAGGGCGACGCCGTCGCGCGCGGCCTTGCCCTCGGCAATCGCGCGCTCGATGACGGCGCAAAGTTTCTCGTTATCAATCGGCTTCTCGAAGTAGTGGTAGGCGCCCTCGTCCTGTATCGCGCGCAGAGCCATCTCGACCGAACCCTCGCCGGTCAAAAGTATGACCGCGATCTCCGGGTGGCGCGTGCGCAACTCGCGGAGCAACTCGAACCCGTTGAGATTCGGCATCTTGACATCGGAGATGACGACCGACGGATGAAACGAAGCGACGCGTTCGAGGGCGCGGCGTGCATCGCCTTCAGCCGCCGCTTCGAACCCGCCCGCCGTCAACACCTCACGCAAGGTATCCAACACGAGCGGCTCATCATCAATCACTAAGACGCGTCCCTTCGCCATAAACGCAGTTTAGCATACGGCGTTTGGGGAAGAAGCAGGGAAACGATAAAGGAGAATCCAGAAGTCAGAAGTCAGAAGTCAGGAGTCAGAAGAAAACCTGCGTGAGTCTTAACTTCTGACTCCTGTATTCTGTTTTCTGTCTTCTCCTCCATCCTTCATCGTTCATTTTTACCGTGTGAAGTGTTCGGCGATAGCGCGTGCGAGTGCGCCGGTCGTGGACTCTGCGGGCTGGATGTCGGTCGAGAGATTGTAGTCGGCGGCGGTGCGGGCGGTGATGTCGCCGATGCAGGCGACGCTTACGTCTTTCAGGAGGCCGCTCAGGTCGCGCG
>DASWNS010000491.1:0-4246 GCA_036399115.1 Pyrinomonadaceae bacterium
CGGAGATCATCACACATGATCTCCGCCCCTTCTACTTTAACCGCGCGTCGTCATCAAGCGAATTCGTTCTCTTCCCTTTGCTCGCCTGTGCGCTCGTAATTCACGTCGCCTGTTTTGCTTCTTCGTGCGAATGTCCGGCCAGAAGCGTGACGGCATGGCCGAGCACCGGACGCACCACGGCGAAACATTCGCGCACGGCTTTGGGCGAGCCGGGGAGATTGATAATGAGCGTGCCCGCGCGGATGCCGCAGACGCCACGCGAGATCATCGCGGTCGGCGTCTGTCTCAAAGTCTCCGCACGCATGGCTTCGGCGAGTCCCGGCGCGTCGCGTTCGATGACGGCGCGCGTCGCCTCCGGCGTATTGTCGCGTGGGCTGAAGCCCGTCCCGCCCGTCGTCAAAATGAGATTCACTTCGTCGCGTCCGGCGTAGTCGCGCAGTTTATCCGCGAGCGGTTCGAGGTCGTCAGGCAACACTTCCGTCGCGACAATCTCAGCCTGCATGCCTCGCAGCAGTTCCACCAACGCCGCGCCCGACTCGTCCACACGCTCCCCACGCGCGCACGCGTCGCTCAAGGTGATGACCACCGCTCGAATCTCAACTGCCATGAATTTGATATTGAGAGTTGCTTAAAAAGAGTACTGGCAGGTTCGCTCAACTGCCCTTTGTCGTCTACATCGAACGCGAGAGGCGCGCGTGCTCTTTCAGGATGCAGCGATCCATAACGACGAGGAGCCCGGCGTCAAGCGCGCGTCTCGCTGCCGCCCTGTCAATCACACCCTCTTGCAGCCAGACCGCTTTTGCGCCGAGGCGGATCGCTTCGTCAACCACCGCGCCCGCCTCTTCGGAACGACGAAACACGTTGACGAGTTCGGGCTTCTCCGGCACGTCCGCGAGCGACGCGTAAACCTGCTCGTCGAGCACCTGCGTCTCGTTCGGATTGACGGGGATGATGCGATACCCCTTGGCCTGCATGTAAGCCGACACGCTATGCGACGCGCGCCACGTGTTCGAAGACAACCCGACCACCGTGATCGTCTTACATTCATCAAGAATCCGCTTGATGGCCTCCGAGGAATTGATCTCCACTATTCACCTCCGGTTCTATGTCTCAAGTCTCCACGCTCAAGTCCCGGATCAAAGAGATCGTTTTCAGACTCAGGACTCGGAGCGCGGAATCATTTCGCTGCCGACGCGACCGCGTGTAGTTCCTGCAACGAGATCGGCTTTGTGGTCTTGCCGTCGCCAAACGCGGTGATGGCTTCGACGAGAGCCTGCGCGCCGGTCATCGTCGTAACGCACGGCACGTTGTGCTGGAGCGCGGCGCGGCGGATGGCCTGCTCGTCGAAGTGAGATGCGCGCCCCAAAGGCGTGTTGATGACGAGTGCGATCTCGCCCTGCTTGATGTGATCCACGATGTTCGGGCGGCCTTCGTTGACCTTGAAGACCGACTCCACCTCCAAGCCCACTTCGCTCAGACGCGCCGCCGTGCCGAACGTCGCCATGAGATTGAAACCGAGCCGCCCCAGCCGACGCGCGACAACCACTGCCTGTCCCTTGTCCGCATCGTTGACGCTGATAAAAGCCGTGCCCGGACTCGACGGGAGTTCCAGCCCCGCGCCCATCATCGCCTTCGCGTAAGCCTCTCCGAAGGTGTCGCCGATGCCCATCACCTCGCCCGTCGAATGCATCTCAGGACCGAGGATCGGATCGACGCCCGCAAACTTGACGAACGGGAAGACCGGCGACTTGATGAAGAAACGATGCACGCTCAAATCCGGCGGCAGGTTGAAGGAGGCGAGCGGACGCCCCGCCATCACGAGCGCGGCGATGCGCGCCAGCGGTACGCCCGTCGCTTTCGATACGAAGGGCACCGTGCGCGATGCGCGCGGGTTCACTTCGAGCACATAGACGCGGTCGTCCTTGATCGCAAACTGGAGGTTGAGCAGGCCGCGCACTTTCAGAGCCTCCGCCAGCATCCGCGTGTAATGTCGCATCGTCTCGACGTGTTCGGGCGCGATGCGCACGGGCGGCAGGACGCACGAAGAGTCGCCCGAATGAATTCCCGCCTCCTCGATGTGCTCCTGAATTCCCGCGACGACGCAGGTGTCCGCATCCGCCAGCGCGTCCACGTCGAACTCCGCCGCGCGTTCGAGAAACTTATCGATCAGGATCGGTTTTTGCGGCGACGCATCAACCGCCGTCCTCATGTATTCGTCCAGACTCTTCTCGTCGTAGACAATCGCCATCGCCCGCCCGCCGAGCACGTACGACGGGCGCACGAGCACCGGGTAGCCGATGCGTTCCGCCTCTATGATCGCTTCCGCAGGCGACGTGGCCGTGCCGTTCTCCGGCTGCGGGATGCCGAGCGTGCGCAGGAGCGCGCCGAAGCGTTTGCGATCTTCCGCGAGATCAATCGAATCGGGCGAGGTGCCGATGATGGGTGCGCCCGCCGCATCGAGTCGCATCGCGAGATTGAGCGGCGTCTGCCCGCCGAACTGCACGATGACGCCTTCGGGTTGCTCCACGTCGATGATGTTCATCACATCTTCAAACGTGAGCGGCTCGAAGTAGAGACGGTCGGAAGTGTCGTAGTCGGTCGAGACGGTTTCGGGATTGCAGTTCACCATGATCGTCTCGAAGCCCGCGTCGCTCAAGGCGAACGACGCATGACAGCAGCAGTAATCAAACTCGATTCCCTGCCCGATGCGGTTCGGACCGGAGCCGAGGATCATGATCTTGCGCCTGTCTGTAGGCGCGGATTCGTCTTCCTCTTCGTAAGTCGAATAGAGATAGGGCGTGAACGATTCAAACTCCGCGCCGCAGGTGTCCACGCGCTTGTACACGGGCACGATGCCGAGCCGCTTGCGGTGCGCGCGCACCTCGTCCTCCGTGCGCTTGGTGAGATAGGCGATGCGGCGATCCGACAGGCCGACCTCTTTCGCTTCGCGCAGGGCTGCGTCGGAAATCTCTTCGAGCGTGCGCCCTTCGATCCGCTCTTGAATAAGCATCACGTCTTGCAGTTGTTCGAGAAACCAGGGGTCGATGCGCGAGAGGCGATGAATCTCTTCGATGGAGACGCCGTGCTGCAAAGCGTAAGTGATGTAAGAGAAGCGTTGGGAATTGGGGCGCGCGAGCTTGCGTTGCAACTCGTCTGCGGGCACGTCCGCGAGACGCAGGGGCTTCGTCGCTTCGAGCGAGCGCAAGCCTTTGAACAGAGCCTCTTTGAACGTGCGTCCAATCGCCATCACTTCGCCGACCGACTTCATCTGCGTGCCGAGTACGTCTTCGGCTTCGCGAAACTTCTCGAAGTTCCACTTCGGAATCTTCGCCACCACGTAGTCAATCGTCGGTTCGAAAGAGGCGGGCGTCTTCTTGGTGATGTCGTTCGGTATCTCGTCGAGCGTGTACCCGACGGCGAGTTTCGCCGCGATCTTGGCGATGGGAAAGCCCGTGGCCTTCGAGGCGAGCGCGGAGGAACGCGAGACGCGCGGGTTCATCTCGATGACGCGCACGTCGCCGTTTTCCGGGTTGACGGCGAACTGTATATTCGAGCCGCCCGTCTCGACGCCGACTTTGCGAATCACCGTGATGGACATATCGCGCAAGGCTTGATATTCCACGTCGGTTAAAGTCTGCGCGGGCGCGACCGTGATCGAGTCGCCCGTGTGCACGCCCATCGGATCGAAGTTTTCAATCGAGCAGATGATCACCACGTTGTCATGCAGGTCGCGCATAACTTCGAGTTCATACTCTTTCCAACCGAGAATTGATTCTTCGATCAACACTTCGCTGATCGGCGACGCGGCGAGTCCGTGCCTGACGATCTCTTCGTACTCTTCCGGGTTGAAAGCCACGCCGCCGCCCCAGCCGCCGAGCGTGAAACTCGGACGAATGATCGCCGGATAGCCGGTCGTCTCCACGAGTTGTTCGGCCTCGCCCCAGGTGCGCGCGAAGCCGCCGCGCGGCATCGGCAAGCCCGCTTCGTCCATCGCCGCTTTGAACAGTTGGCGGTCTTCCGCGATCTTCACGGCCTCGCGCTTCGCCCCGATCATCTCGACCCCGAATTCGTCCAGCACGCCCGCATCCGCCAGCCCGACGGCGAGGTTCAGGGCGGTCTGCCCGCCGACGGTCGGCAGCAGCGCGTCCGGTCGCTCTTTGCGAATGATCTCTGTGACGGAGGCGAGGGTGAGCGGCTCGACGTACGTGTGATCTGCCGTGTCGGGGTCGGTCATGATCGTCGCCGG
>DASWNS010000492.1:0-9970 GCA_036399115.1 Pyrinomonadaceae bacterium
CAGATACTCGAACGGCTCTTGCAGTCGGTCGATAACACGGTCGGCACGGTGGGCGGCGTCGCCAACACCGCGCTGCAACCGGGCGGCGTCGTGGATCGCACGGTCGGCACGGTCGGTCAGACCGTGAACACCCTCGCACAGCCCGGCGGGCTGCTCAGTTCGACCGTTAACACTCTGGGGCAGACTTTGCAGCGCACCGTAGACCGCACGGGCAACATCGTCGAGCGCACGCTCGACACGGCGGGCACGGTCGTCAACCAGCGCACGGTCGGCAACGTGTCGAGTCTGAGCGTGCTGCGGGAAACGACGAACGCCGCCGGGCAGGTGCTCCGGCAGGTGCGCGACACGTCGGGCGCGGTCATCGAACTCACGCTCGACGCGGCGGGCAGAATCACCAACTCACGCGTCGTCAGCCAGGCGACGGGCACGAACCCGAGACAGTAAAAGGCTGCGAATTTAAGAGGAACGGGCGGATGGGCAGGCGCGAAACTGCCCGTCCGCCCGTCTGTTCTGTGGGTTCTGCAATTTTTATAGTTTCTGCAACTTGTACGCGCCTTGCGCGTTTAACTCGTGCGTCGCCGCGTCGGGCTTCCGCGACGTTGCGCGCCCGCGCTGCCCGCGTTATGCTTTCCGTATCTGGTTCAAGTGAAGCTGCCCGACCCTCGCTTGACGATTTTCGTTTGTTTAAGAGACGTTAAAAGTAGTGATTGAAAATCTCAACCTCGCTTCCAACCCCTTTCGCAATCGGACGCTGCCGTGGACGGTGGCGGCCATCATCGCCTGCGTCTCGGTGGTCGCCTTGATCTTTACCATCAGCAGTTTCCGGCAGACGCGCGACCGCGCAAGCTCCATCGAACGGGACGTGCGCGGCCTGCGCACGGAAGAGGCTTCGCTGCGCGCCAAGGCCGACGCCGTGACACAGGCGCTCACGCCCGACCAACTGCGCACGCTCGAAGCCGCGCACACGCTCATCGACCAGCGCAACTTCTCCTGGTCGCGCCTGTTCGCAGACCTCGAAGCGGTTCTGCCGCAGGGCGTGAGAGTTGCGCGCATCGGTGTGCGCGATGTGGCGCATAGCGGCGGCGCGGAGTTGGACTTGGCAATCGTCGCGCGCACGCCCGCAGACATCACGGGGATGCTCGGCACGATGGCGCAAGGCCGCACCTTCTCCGCCGACCTGCTCACCGAAAACAAGAGCGACAAGGGCATCGAATCAACTCTGCGTGTGCGCTACACGCCGGGCGCGTCGCGTCCCGCCACGCCCGATGTTGTCGAGAGCGCGTCAGGCAGCAGTAGCGGCGCGAGTGAGAACATGATCGCCGGAGCGTCGAATAATTCCGTCGCTTCCGCACCGGGGGAGACGCGATGAAAGAGACACGCCCAGACGCCGGAGCAGAAGACAAACGCCGGACGATTTCGCCCGCACAGATTCGCGCACGCCTCGCCGGGCGGCGCACGACGCGTCCCACGGGCGCGATCCGCCTCCCGGAGATCATCGCCCTCTCCGTCGCCATCCTGTTGCTGCTCGGCGCCGCGTGCGCCTATTTCTTTCTGCTCGTACCGGAGCGCGCGCGCCTTGTTGCTTTAGAAAATGAGCGCGCGCAGTTGCAGGCGAAGTTGCGTGCTTCTACGGAAGGCGTGGAGCGCAACGAGAGCACGCAGGCGAGCGTGGGAAAGATCGTCTCCAGCCTGAACGAGTTCGAGACGAGCGTGCTGGTCGCACGCGAGCCGCAAACCAGCACGGCTGTCATCGCAGAGTTGAACGACAAGACGCGTCGCCACAATCTCTCGCGCGCGCAGTTCTCCTTCAGCCACCTCGACGAATTTGTGCCGGGACAGACCAACCGGCAGCAATCGAACCGTCGGAGCGGAGCCGGAGCGGGCACCGAATCGAAGCGCGAGAGCGTCTTCCCAACCATTGACATCAGCCTGACCATCGAAGGACCGTACGGCAATCTGCGACGCTTCATACGCGACATCGAGCAGAGCCGCCGCTTCATCGTTATCAACGGCATCCAACTCGAAGGCGTTTCGGACACGGGCAGCGCGGCGCGTGCCGCGCTCGTCAGTCTGCGTCTCGACATGTCGGCGCACTTCCGTCGCAGCGGTGCGGCGGTAGCGAGCGGCGCAACGTCCGTGCCCGCCGCGACATCTCAGTGACGTTCATCGCCCGGAAATTTTTATGGCACTCTTTGAAGGTAAAACACCTGCGGAACGTAACAAGATGATCGCGGCCATCGCGTTCGGCGCGCTCGCGCTCCTCTTGCTCGGGCGCATGTTCTTCGGCTCGGACGATAAGCCGCCGCCCCGCGCCGCCGGTAAAGCTAAAGCGCGCCCCACGAGCGGCACCACGCCGGGCGGCGATGGCGCAAACGGCGCGCAACCTGCTCCGGCTGATGAACTCATACAGATGCCGCGCGAACTGAACATCGAGCGCGTGAGTTATAACGTGCCCGATGCGGGGAGAAATATCTTCGCTTTCTACGTTCCGCCCGTGAAGCCGACGCCGAATCCCGCAGAGGTGGCGGCGACTCCGCCGCCCACGCCCGAACCGACGCCGCCGCTGATGCTCAGCGCGATCTCTCCTTCGAGCGTCATGGCGCGCACGGGCGACTTTGCCCTGCAAATCACCGGCGATAAGTTCACACCGCAATCGCGCGTCTACGTGGACGGGCAGGAACTCCCCACTACTTTTGCGAGCGCGCAACAACTCTCGACCAACGTGCCCGGCGTGCTCATCAATGCGCCCGGCTCGCGCACCATCGTCGTCCGCACGCCCGACAACTCACTCTATTCCAATCAGACGATGCTCAACGTCGCCGCGCCGCCCACGCCGCAGTACACCTACGTCGGCATCCTCGGCAGTCCGCGTTACAGCGACAAGGCGATCTTGAAGGCGCAGAACAACAACGAACTCATCACCGTGCAGCGTGGCGACACGGTTGCCGGACGCTTCAAAGTAACAAGCATTTCCACGCGTGCCGTCGAGTTTACGGACGCGCAGTTGCAGATCAAGCACACTCTGCCTTACGTCGAGAACCGCGCCACCGGCGGCGGCTCTCCCGGTAGTCCCTCGCCCCGCTTCAATCCTCCACCTAAACCCGCAGACGACGACGGCGACGACGATGAACCTCAAGATTAAAGATCAACGTCAGACACCGCCGCCTGCTGTTGCTGTTGCGACGCAGCCCGGCACGGGCGCACGCGCGGGCGAGCGCGGCTACACGCTCGTCGCTCTGCTCGCCTTGATGACGATCCTCGCCCTCGCGCTCACCGCTGCCGCGCCGCGCCTGCGCCAGCAAGCGCAACGCAATCTCGAACGCGAAGCCATCGCGCGCGGCGAAGAGGTTGCCGAAGCCATCGCCCTCTTCCAACTCGCGAAGGGCACGCCGCCGAAGAGCATGGATGATCTGCTCGAAGGCGTCGAACCGTTTGCGGGGGCGTTCAAGAAGATTCAAATTCTGCGCAAAGAGGCGGCGCGCGATCCGCTCAACAACGACGGCGAATGGAAACTCATCCGCGCCGATGATCGCACCTTCCTCGATTTCAAACAGAGCGTGTTGAAGTACAACGGCGGCATCCCGCCCCTGACGAGCGCGCGTTATAAATTTTTCGAACCGGCGGGGCTGGTGCAGGGCGGCGCGATCCTCGGCCTCGACAACGACAAGAGCGACAGCAGTTCGAAGGAAGACGCGAACTGTGATCTCGATACTTCACCCAACGAGACGGCCACGCCCTTCATCGGCGTCGCCAGCCGCAGCCGTTGTCCTTCGGTCATCACCTACTACGGCATCGAACGACACGACCTCTGGGTCTTCACTCCGGTCTATCGCTAACCACGCTTCCGTCATAATTCAACTCGCAGGAGAGTGCGCGTTAATGATCGTTAACGCGCACTCTTCGCATCTGTGATCCTCTCTTCTTCATCTCATACTCACTCGCTCATTCATCATGCGCGCAAAAAAAGTTAACGATTGATAATTAAGTTATTGACAACTGATCGCTTTATGTTTATAAGTCCAACATGTTGTGCGCTGTTTACCCTAGGCCACAAGATGAAAAACGACACACTATCTTGTGGTCTTAATCTACAAAGAGAAAAAGGAGCAACGAAGACTTATGGCAACTAAGAAAGCTGGTTCGAAAAAGGGTGGCGGCTCATCAAAGGGCGGCGGCTCATCCAAAGGCGGCGGCTCATCCAAAGGCGGCGGCGGCGGCTCGAAGAAGGGCGGCGGCGGCGGTTCGAAGAAGGGTGGCGGCGGCGGCTCGAAGAAGGGCGGCAGCAGCGGCGGCGGCTCGAAGAAGCGGTAGTACTAGTAAGTCCAAACGGAGTAACTCAACAACCTTCACTAGCGCACACAAAACATTCGGTCTTCGACAAAGACCATTCAAAAGGACGGCGGTTGCTACCACAGCACGCCGTCCTCATCTTTTACAATATCAGCCGGAGGCTAGAGAATGGAGTTTGGTTAAAAACAGGAACCGTCTTCTACTGATCTCTGACCTCTGACTTCCAATCTCTACTTCTTATGATCAACGTTGCGCTCGTCGAGCCGGAGATACCACCGAACACAGGCAACATCGCGCGGCTCTGTGCGGCGACGCGCACGCCCTTGCACATTGTGGGTGTGGCGGGGTTTCGTCTCGATGATCGCGCGGTGCGTCGCGCGGGGCTGGACTACTGGCCTGAAGTGCAGCTCTCGCGGCATCGCGACCTCGATGCGCTGCGCGACGCGTTGCCCGCCGCGCGCTTCGTCTATCTCACGACGAAAGCCCGCCGTAGCTACACCGATTGGCGTTACACAACGGGCGATTGTTTGATTTTTGGCCGGGAAACGCGTGGTTTGCCCGAAGAGGTGCTCCGCGCCAACGCCTCGAATTGCATCACGATCCCGATGCTCAACCCCAACATCCGGAGCCTCAATCTCGCTACCTCAGTCGCCATCGTGCTCTATGAAGCGTTGCGCCAGACGCGTGCGTTTTAACCCTCAACCGTCAGCACGCGCCCACGCAAAAGCGAGCCGCAAAGTAACTTCAAAGTAAATTCAATTTTAACCGATCTTTCAGGCGAGAAGCTTGAGCCACGCTGAGCGCAAGGATAATTCGGCGGCGCGTGGTATCATCTACGGTTTGATGTGGCGCGCATAATCGCGCTGTTTTGATCTATGTAGAGGAACTATGACTGAAGAAAGAAAAGATATACGCAACATCGCCATTATCGCGCACGTCGATCATGGCAAGACCACGCTCGTTGACGCGATGCTCAAGCAGGCCGGGACGTATCGTGAGAACGAACACATCATCGAACGCGTGATGGATTCGATGGACTTGGAACGCGAACGCGGCATCACGATCATGGCGAAGAACACGGCGGTGCGCTACGGCGACGTGAAGATCAACATTCTCGACACACCCGGCCACGCGGACTTCGGCGGCGAGGTTGAACGCGTGTTGAAGATGGTAGACGGCGTGATGCTTCTTGTCGATGCGGCGGAAGGTTGTCTGCCGCAGACGCGCTTCGTGCTGCGCAAGGCTCTGGAGTTGCGCCTGCCCGTGATCGCGGTCGTTAATAAGATTGATCGGCAGGACGCGCGACCGGCGGAAGTGGTGGATGAGATTTACGAATTGTTTCTTGACCTAGATGCGACCGACGCGCAGATCGAATTCCCGATCCTCTACGCGGTGTCGCGTGACGGCATCGCCAAGAAGAATCTAACAGACGAGTCGAACGATCTGCGTCCGCTCTTTGATCAGATCATCGAGACGATCCCCGCGCCGCGCGCGCTGCGTCAAGACTCTCTGCAACTCCTCGTGGCGAATCTCGATTACAACGAATACGTCGGGCGGCTCGCCATCGGGCGCATCTTCTCCGGCGAGATCAAGCAGAACGAGACGGTCGCCATCATCAAGCGCGACAGTTCGATTCAGAAGATGCGCGTCTCCAAGCTCTACGCTTTCGAGGGCTTGAAGCGCGAAGCGGTGGAGAGGGCGGGCGTGGGCGACATCGTCGCGCTCGCAGGGATGGAGGGCATCGAGATCGGCGAGACGATTTCGAGCGCGGACAACCCGCGCGCCTTGCCCGTGATCGCGGTTGATGAACCGACGATCTCCATGATCTTCAGCGTGAACAATTCGCCGTTCGCAGGTCGTGAAGGAAAATACGTCACGTCCAGACAACTGCGCGAGCGGCTTGATCGGGAACTCCTGAGCAACGTGGCGATCCGCGTGGAAGAGACGGAGACGCCGGATCAATTTAAAGTCTCCGGTCGCGGCGAACTGCAACTCGCCATCCTGATCGAGATGATGCGGCGCGAGAACTACGAGTTGCAGGTGTCGAAGCCGCAGGTCATCACGCAGCAGCGCGACGGCAAGACGTTCGAGCCGATCGAACTCGTCGTGGTGGATTGCCCGGAGGAGTTCATCGGCGTCGTGACGGAAGCGATGGGGCGGCGCAAAGGGCAGATGACGAAGATGGTCAACCACGGCACGGGGCGCGTGCGTCTGGAATTTGAGACGCCTTCGCGCGGGATGATCGGTTTTCGCAACGAGTTTCTGACGGAGACGAAGGGCACGGGCTTGCTCAACACGATGTTTCTGCGCTGGGGTGAGTGGCAGGGCGCAATGCGCGGTCGCGCCACCGGGTCGCTCGTCTCAGACCGCATGGGCGAGACGACGACCTTCGCGCTCTTCAACTTGCAGGAGCGCGGCACGATGTTCGCGCGCCCCGGCCAGAAGGTTTACGAAGGCATGATCGTCGGCGAGAACGCACGCGCCGTCGATCTCGACGTGAACGTGATCAAGGAGAAGAAGTTGACGAACATGCGCGCGGCTTCAGCCGACGAAGCGATGCGCCTCGTGCCCGTCAAAGAACTCTCGCTCGAACAGGCGTTGGAGTTTATCGCCGACGACGAACTGGTCGAAGTGACGCCGGAGACGATTCGCCTGCGCAAGCGCGTGCTGCCCGCGAACCTCAGGCCGAAGAAGAAAGAGTCGGAAGCAAAGCAGGCATAGACGCGCGCGGCACGCGTTTGCAGGGAAAGAACGGGAGCCGGGTCAGAGTCTTGAGATTTCAGTAACTTTGAATCTCATCTGAATCGTGCGGGAGCAGCCTGCGTGCGGAATCGTTGCAGACGCTTCACGAAGCCGTTGGCAATCTGATCTTCGACCGTGCCGCCGAGCGAGCCGATTTTTCCACTGATGAGGACAGTGTTCGTGCGCGGGTCGATCACGCTGTAGACGAATTTGTTGGTGAAGAGTTTGCGGTCAACCTCTATGATCAGGTCGGCGTTTGCCTCTTCGCGCGTGAAGACCAGTTCCCAGCTTTGAACTTCGGTTCGATCAAGCAGCGACTGTTCGAGAGCGGCAGGCTTGAAGTAGGCGGTCTTCGTGCGGATGAAGATCGTCTGCGCCGAGCGCAGCACGTCGAGGGGACTTGAACGCACGGCGTCCGTTTGATGTGCAATTTGCTGCGCTCTCGACGGCGTGACGAGCGTAAACGTGTAAAGACCTGCGAGAAGCAGCAGGCTCAAGCAGCGGGCGCGAGATGACATGAAGTGTTGTCTCCTGAAACGTCGGCGATATTGGGAGGGAGATGTTAACGCCGCGTCGCGTGCCCTCGCCCCGCCTGCTATGACACTTCGCAAATTGTCATACCAGACTCGACGGTTCGAGCGCGCTGCGCGCGGGTTGAAGCGTCTGCCGCATTCGCACGCGCCCCGGCGCAGGTTCGCACGCGCGCAATGTAAAGGCTCGCTTCTGCCCAAACGCCAATTCGCACGCACTCAACCGGCGGCCTCCTCTTCGTCCTCCTCTTCCTGCGCCGGATCGTAAACCTCATAGCCCGTCCCGTCGTCGTAGTAATAATTTTGCGGCCTGCTTTCGCGTTCGGTGGGCGCATCGCGTTCGCGTGGTTCTGTTGTATCATCTTGCCGTTCGCTCATTTATTCTCCCTGAGAGCATCAAATTATGTGCCGCTTTCTCGCTTACGCGGGCGCGCCGCTCTTGCTGGCGGACCTATTATACCGCCCGGTGAACTCGCTGATCATGCAGAGCTACAAGGCGCGCGAACGCGCGGAGCCTTTGAACGGCGACGGCTTCGGCGTCGGTTGGTACGTGCCAGAAGTAGACCCGACGCCGTGCGTGCAGCGGACGGTGATGCCCGCCTGGTCGAATCGCAACTTGCAGAGCCTCTCTGTGAAGGTGCGCGCGTCGTGCCTGTTCGCGCACGTGCGCGCGGCGTCGCCGGGCATGGCCGTGATTGAATCGAACGTGCACCCGTTCGTCTATGATCGCTTCATGTGGATGCACAACGGGGCGGTCGCAAATTTCGAACGCATCAAGCGGCGTCTGCGCGAGAGTTTGAAAGACGAGTTTTACAACATGGTGATGGGCACGACCGACTCGGAGCACGCCTTCGCGCTCTTTCTCAACTGCCTGCATGTGCCGTTCGGCGAAGCGCAGAGCGATAATTTGCGCGCCGCCGTCGTCGAAACCATCGCGCTCTTGAACGAGTGGACGCTTGAGGCGGGCGTCGTAGAGCCTTCGCATTACAACTTCGCCGTGACCGACGGCCAATCAATCGTCGTCTCGCGTTACAGTTCAGCCGAAGGCATCGCCGGTAACTCGCTGCACATTTCGCGTGGCAGGCGTTTCGAATGTCTGCCCGATGGACTGTGCGACATGCACACGGTCAAGGCCGAAGAGAAGGCGGCGGCGGTCGTCGTCGCCAGCGAGCGTCTGACCGACGACAGAGACGACTGGCTCGACGTGCCGGACAACCACACCGTCACGGTCACGCCGGATTTACAGGTAACGGTTGAACCGATCAATCTTTAAGTAGTACGAAAACGGGATATGAACATTAGCATTAACCGCCGCGCGCTCGCCGCGCTTTCAGTCGCCCTCCTCCTGCTTCTCCCTCAAACAAACAACGCGCAACAGGGAACGCCGCAACCGTCGAAGCGTTTCGAGTTGACGGTTGACAGCATCATGCGCGGGGCTGCGCTGGTGGGCTACGAGCCGACGAGCGTGCGTTGGTCGCAGGACGGCGGGCGCGTCTATTTTCGCTGGAAGGCGGCGAGCGAGCCACGCCTGAAAGAGTTGGACACCTACGTCGTGAACCGCGACGGCACGAACCTGCGCAAGCTCTCGGAGGAGGAGGCGAAGAACGCGCCGCCCGCGAGCGGCGAGTTGTCGAAGGATAAGAGATGGACGGTCTTCTCGGACGAGGGCGACATCTATCTCTACGACCACGCGCGGGGCGCGCGGCGACAGGTGACGCGCACGGTCGAGACGGAGACGAACCCGCACTTCACGCGCGACCAGACGCGCATCTATTTCACGCGCCAGAACAATCTCTACCTGCTCTCGCTCGAAGGCGGCCTGCTCGAACAGTTGACGGACATACGCACGGGCGGCGGCGGTGGCGGTCAGCGTCAGGGCGGCGCGTCCGAGTCGCAGCAGCAGCGCGGCACGGAGAGTCAGGAAGTTTTGAAACGGGAGGAGCGCGCGTTGCTCGAAGCCGTCCGCGAGCGTGCGGCGCGGCGCGAGGAGTTGGAGGCGAGACGCCGCGCGCGCGAGCGACGCAAGCCCTTCAACATCGCGGTCGGGCAGGTCGTCTCAAACCTCACGCTCTCGCCCGACGGCGCATACGTAATTGCCACCGTCGCGGAGCAGCCACCGGCGACCGCGAAGACGACCATCGTGCCGAACTACGTCACGGAATCGGCCTACACGGAGGACATCCAGAGTCGCACGAAAGTAGGCGACACGCAGGGGCGCACGCGCATGTTCGTCATCTCGGTCGAGACGGGCGACGCGCGCAACGTCGAGCACGGGCAACGCATGGAAGCCGCGCCCGTCGTCCGCACGCGCACCGAACAGAACGCCACCGGGCAAGCCCAACGCGAGCGCGGCGCACAGGCGCAGGGGACGCCGGAACAGCAGCAGACTCAAGGACAGGCACAGCAGC
>DASWNS010000493.1:0-27830 GCA_036399115.1 Pyrinomonadaceae bacterium
AAACAGCTTTCCTTTTTCTATTGTATTTGGAAAAAGGTCGCCTTATCATCCACGCTGCCTTATCCAATAACTAGTACGTGAATTCAAAATCCAGTCTGACGCATTACTGTTTCCGCGACCGTTGATACAGGAGATCAGCCGGAACAGGAGCGGTAGTGCACACATCTCTTCGGCCTCTTAACTTCGGGCAGCTTAGGGTATGGCTGAGCCTGGCGCACATGTCCAATATTCAACTGCTTCCGCGCACTGCGCTTTCATGAGATACAGCGACAATGGGCACTACGTATAAAAAAGTAGAGTTGGCAGCCAATCTGGCTATCATTGTCGTCGCGCTGACGCTGACCACTGTTGTCTTCAAACGTTACCTGCTGCCGGATACGCAGAAGAACGTCCCGGCCAGCCAGTCTCAGATTAGTATCGGTGACAAACTCTCTATCGCTAACGTTGACTGGCGGACAAGCAACAACACGTTAGTGCTCGTGCTGCAAAAGGGGTGTCGTTATTGCGATGAGAGTGCCGCCTTCTACCGGCGGTTGATCAAAGGCTTAGATGGCAGGTCAGACGTTCGCCTGCTGGCAGTGCTGCCACAAGATGCGGGCGAGTCCAAAGAGTATTTGAATGATCTGGGGGTAACTGTCGGCGAGGTTGTGCAGTCTCCACCTTCGGCCTTCGGGGTGCGGGGCACACCCACCCTCATGTTAGTTAACCATAACGGTGAGGTGCAGGACATCTGGCAGGGGAAATTGACCGGTGAGCAGGAATCCAAGGTTTCCGAGCGCCTGCATTTGACCCTCGCCGCTGCATTTTGAGGTAGCAACACTGTCCTGACGAAGGAGAACTTATGCGACCCGTGTCAGACATCACGCACCACTTCTCCACGTATTTCAACGGCCTCGCGTCACGAATCTTGCTGCTGGCCGCCATCAGCGCTGTCTTGCTGGCCGTGCAATTGACCTCGCCCCCGCCAGCAAGCGCAGACTGCGGCGATTGCACCCCGGGGACGTGTTGCGATTACGAGTGCTCACTTGAGTGTTGCTACTGGGATAGGTACGAGAATTATTGTGTGTCCCAGTGTTTCATCTGCTTCAATATCTGTAGCTCGTGTTGCATCTGAGGAGGTCCCGTCTCATGAAACCCAGAATCAACGGCTCGCTACTCATCTTCGTGGCATTACTCTTCTGTGCGTCCTTTCTGGTTGTCAGAAACGTGTTGACACAGGGCGCGGCGAATTCGACTCAGGCCACGGCCTCTTTGCGGGAGCGGGCAAAGCGTAACGGTAATGTCATCGTCAAAGTCTTCCCTCATTCGCTGAAAAGGTACGACAGCCTCAATGATCTGACAAAAGAGAGTTCCGCCGTCATTCTGGGGACTGTGATATCGCAGGCCAGCAGTTTGAAACTGCCCGCCGAGAACTCCGTGACCACAAATTACCTCGTCAGGGTAAACAACGTGCTCAAGGGGGACTTGTCGAAAGAGAGTCTCGTCAGCGTTAACTCGCCCGGGGGCAAGGTGGCCTTAGAGGGTGGTGCCTATGCTGAAATGGCGATGCCCGATTATTGGAAGACACCACACGTCGAAAAGACTTACGTGTTATTCCTTACCCCCGGTGACGGGAACGACTACGGAATATTGGGCGGCCCGCAAGGCCTGTTCGAGGCCACGGCGTCAGGCATCAAGCCGCAGGGACTATTGACAGACGAACTGTTCCGCTCTCATCACGGCATGAGTCTGAAAAAATTCACCCATCGCGTACGCTCGGCCATTGAAAACCATGAGCGCGCCGCTCTCCGAGGTCAGTCTCCCAACTGACCCGTTGAAGGGGTGGCTCGCATCATAGACATGACCCACAACTTCGGAAAGGAGCCGTCGTTATGAGCAGAATTCGGCTGCACTCGTTCAGCTTGATTGGCCTGATTATCACCGCGGCGTCCATCCTCGTCGGGGGCTACGTGTCTGCGTACAAACTGCCTGAGACGGACGAGAAAGGGCTTCAGGCGGTCAGCGAAAAGCTCATCGAGTGTGTCAGGGGCGGCGATATCGCTTGCGTGCAGCGCGAGTTGAGTGGCGGGGTTAGTCCCGACGCAAGAGATCAAAAAGACAAGGAGCTTTCAACCGTCCTGATGGTGGCCGTCGTGGCGGATCACGCTGACATTCTTGATCTACTCATCAGTAAGGGAGCGGACGTTAATGCCGCGTCCACCAAAGGCAGAACCGCATTGATGTGGGCGGCTTGGAAGGGGATGACCAGAGGCGCACAGGCGTTGATAAAGAAAGGCGCCAACGTGAACGCGAAGGACAGTAGCGGGAACACGGCACTCACGATTGCCGCTTGGAAGGGACACGCCGACATCGTGGCAGAGTTGTTGGATGGCGGCGCTGATGTCAACGCGCGTGGCCGGAACAACGATACTGCGCTGCTGACAGCCATCGAGGAGAAGCACGATCACCTCGCCGCCGTCATGATTGAGAAGGGTGCAGACCCTAATCTCGCCGATAACTTTCAGCGCACGCCGCTTATCTTCGCCGCTGAAAAAGGGAGCCTGAACAATGTCAGGGCACTGCTCAAGGCCGGTGCCGAAGTGAACCATAGAGATCTGCGTGACCAGACGCCGATGCTCCTAGCGATTAAGCAAAGTAACTTGAAGATGGTTTCGGAGATGCTGGAGGCCAATGCCGACGTGAATCTGTTTACCCGTCTAGGCGACACTCCTCTGATGGTCGCGGCGGAGCTAGGCGACATTAACATCATCAGGATGCTGCTTGAGAAAGGCGCAGACATAGAGGCGCGCGACGCACAGGGGAGATCGGCACTCGTGAGGGCGAAGCTCGTAGGCCAGACCCGCAGCGTGAACCTGCTCGCTTCAGAGGGAGCGAGAACATCCGTCAAGAATTGGCCTTATTGACCTTATTGAATGGAGCGCGGCATTCAGCCGTCGTACGTTTCCCGATCACTTGTAACGCCCAACCGAAATCGTCAGCAACTTTACCAGTCAGATTCAGAGACTGAATGATTAGCGGCTGAATCCCTATGTTGTCCGCAACCCAACATCAGCTTCTGGCACTCTTCGCTACGACGTTTGTCGCCTTGATATTCATAGCGTCCGGTGGTGCGAAGCTTTTAAGACCGCGTTTGTTCGTCGATGCTGTCCGCGACTTCAAGATAGTTCCCGACAGTGCATCTAAACCCGTCGCGTACCTGCTCCCGTACCTTGAAACCTGCGTCGGGCTGTTTCTCCTGCTCGACCAGTACAGGCCGATCTTCCTCACGGTCGCCGTCATTATGCTGGCGGCTTTTACGCTCGCCATCACGGTCAACCTGGCTCGGGGACGGACACTTATTTCGTGCGGCTGCTTCGGATCGCATGAGAAGACTGAACTCACTTGGCTGTTGGTCGCCCGCAACCTCTTGTTCGTCGCCGTGGCGATAGTTGGGTTAATCCATGGCGGGAGCTTTACTAACGTAGCGCTAGCGGAAAGAGTGGTGGTGATTCTATCGACCGGCGCGCTCATCACTTCTTACTACCTGTCAGCCCTGATTGTCAGATTTCGGCAGCTCGAATTCTGACCTGCGCACTGGTCCAGACATGCCCGCCCAATACCGGATAAGTATATGAATAGCATCTGGCTCGTATCCTACTTCGTCCTCTGGTTGGTCGTCATTCTGCTGACGCTTGCGGTCGTCCTCCTCGCACGTCAAGTCGGTTTGCTCTACAGGCGTCTCGGCCCCGCGCCCGCACGGATGGAGAATGAAGGCCCGCCGATTGGGAGCCTGCCGTCGCAGGTGGAAGCATTGACCCTTGACGGGCGACAAGTGGCCGTCGGCGGCGCGCAGGGCAAACCGCAGCTCCTTGTGTTCGTCTCCCCGACTTGTGTCACCTGCAACGGACTTGCCCCTGCGCTTCGCGCCGCCTGGAAGAGTGAGAGGCACAGCATTGACTTCCTAACCGTGTGTATGACCGATGACGAAACGCTCGTGCGGTCGTTCGTTAATAGGAACAAGTTGCAGGAGGTATCTTGCATCATGTCCCTCGAACTGTCTCGGCAGTACAACATCTTCAACCCACCCCACGCGGTTTTGCTAGACCGGGGAGGGGCTGTCATCGCAAAAGGCGTCGTCAACAACCTAGATCACATCGAAAGTTTGCTGAATGCCGCTGAGACAGGGCACCCGAGCGTGGAGTCTTACATCCATCATCTAGAGAGCGCCAACCATGCCGTGGCGGTTGAATAAGTCGCGCTCCGAAACCTCTGAAGAGGGAGACAAGAGCGGAGACGTTATGGAACATGATAATCAGACACCAGCCCTGCTCGATACCTTCGTGGAAAAATTCCTGAGGGAGCGTGGCCGAACCATCTCGCGGCGGGGAATCTTAGCCCGGCTGGGTAAATTCTCGCTAGCCATTCTAGGAGTTTCATTGTTGCCCAACCTGCCACTAGATCGCACCTTTGTCGTGGATGCACAAGGGGATTGCTGTCACTGGGCATTGTGCGGCATCAATGGCTACCTATGCACTCCCGGCGGGGCGACGGCAGGCTCCTGTCCTAGCGGGACGACGGTGGGGCCGACTTCCTGGTCAAAATGTTGCACAAGCGGGGAGTTGTGCGGCGAGGGAGGTACGACAGTCGAGTATTGGGACTGTTGCGCGAGCACCAGTACTGCTGCGACTTCTGTGCGGGGGGCACAGTGTGCGCATAACCCGAGCGCAGGCGGCGCATGGTGCCCTTCGGGAAGCCCTTTTTACGGCTGCACCTACGCCCTGCAACGCGGCCCTTGCAGCAGTCCGGCGTATAACCCTTGCTAGTCTACAGCGCAACCGCTGCACGCGCATGGCGACCGGACAGCGCAAGAGCAGCGGGCGCTTTGACACAGGGCGAATAACTTAATGGAAGCTTTAAGGATTGGCAAAATCAGGATCACCGGCCTAGCTCAACTCCGGCGTCTGGTCTTGTTGCTCGCCGTGTGCATGGCTAGTGCTGCCGTGGCTTACTGGTTCCCGCAGGTCATGAGTTGGAATCACGCTGCGCTGGTGGTCTTCGCCGTAAGCTTTCTGGCAGGCTTCACCGCTTTATGGTCGCCTTGAGGTTTCTCGATGGTGGGCACCATCATCCCTATAGGTTATGGGGACACGCATCGAACGCAGTACATAAGGAAACCCGCAGTCGTCCTGGCGCACCTGGCGGGCACGACCGTCGGGGCAACCGCTTTCGGCGTCGCCGTCGGGACGTTAGGAATGCTGCTCAAAGGAGGGCTGGCCCTGGCGGGATATGAACAACTGATGATTCTCGTCACGGGCACTCTGGCTTTACTTTACGGAGGGCACGAGTTGAAGATTTTCCGCCTACCTGCGCCGCAATCGAGTTGGCAGGTTCCGGAAAAATGGCGTGCCGAAATGTCGCCGGGATGGGCCTCGTTTTTCTACGGTGCCGGACTGGGACCCGGATTGTTCACAGCCATTCCGTTCACGACCTTCTATCTCATACTGGCGTGGGTGTTGGTTAGCGCGAGTCCTACCCTCGGTGCCTTGTGTTTTGCCGTCTACGGAGTGGGGAGGGCGACCCCGGTATTCCTGATGTTCTATCTGTCCGAAGGAAGTAAGCAGGTGTTCCAGCTCTCGCGGGAAGCAGACCTTTGGCAACCTGTGGTTCACCTCTTCAGCGGCCTCGCATTGTGTGTCGCAGGAACGTGTCTCATCGTGGGGGCATTTACCGCAGCCGGGTAAGTCGCACGCAGGTGTGCGCGGGTTGAGTCACACCGGGGCAGCGCACCGGGGCGGGGTCAAAGGCTGATGGAAAGGCATAGACGAGGGGCGTCCCGCGTGTCCTCGCTTGGAATGAAATGGAGGGTTTTATGCGCAGTATATTCAACATCGCCAAGTCGAAGAAACTCGTGGTTGGTCTGAAGTCGGTCGGCATTCGTTTCTCCGGGCGCGTCGCTCCAATTTTCTGCATTCTGCTGGCAGTCTTTTGCGCGCCCTGCGATGTCTCGGCGGGCGTTCAGTCAGGTCTGGTTTACGTGCTTGATTCGGGTGGGGGGAATGGGAAGTCTCAGGTTCTCGTGGTGGACCCCGAACAAAAGCGAATTGTGAGAAGATTCGGCACCGAGCATAACCCCGACATGGCGGTTGCGCCCGATGGTGGGCGCTTATACGTGGCTTACTCCGTGAATGAAAACGGCAAGCTGGATATCTATGATACCGTTTCCGGCAACTTGCTGCGGACGGTTGAAAACAAGGACCGCTGGCTTCCCACATCGCACTTGTACATTTCGCACATGGCCTTGTCGCCCGACGGAAAGTGGTTGTACATCTTCAAGTATGAAATACAAACCGACCTCTATTACATCGCCACCTTCGACACGGCGCAGGAGCGCTTCCTGCCGGAGATTGCACCCCTGCCGGAATGTTTGAACGCAATCATGTCGCCGTCGGCAGAGGGCAGGCAACTAGCGGTGATGTGTACTTCGTCGGACGATTTGCGGTTCGTCAAGGTCATGGACGATGGCAAGGGGCGCATCACCCGCCTGCCGCTGCGATTGCGCGGTAGGACGACGCGCTTCGGGTTGCCCATCGGGCTGAGCAACGTCTTGCCCACACAGTCAAGTTACAAGATCGTGGCCGGCGACGGTTCGTTCTTCGAAGTTAGCGGCGGGACGAAGAGCATCAAAAGGCTCGGCGTGCTAGATGCTAAGGGCAGGAAGATTACTTACAGCGAATCCCCAAGTCTCATCGCCGACAAGGAAGACTGGATAGGCGGCAAATGGCTGCCCATTCAGTATCCCGCCATCGCACCCAAGAGCGGCAAGGTGTATCTCGGGATGGGGCAACTCGCTGACCTGCGCATGGGCAGATGGACTTACAACACCATTGGTGTTTTCGACATCGACACCCTCAACCGTGTGAGCCTGCTGGAAACGAAGCATCGCCTCTTTTCCATCTCGGTAAACCCGACGGGCAGTCGGCTCTATGGGGTTGATCCGCTCGGTAAACGCTTGGTTGTGTTCGACACAGGCAGCGGCAGCGAAATCGGGTTGGTGGAGGACCTCGGGGAGAGTCCGATGCTGGTCATAGCCGCGCCCTGATATTGGGACACCACTCGCGCCCCGCTTCCGACGGAAGCGGTCGAAGCGCGCCACTTTTCGTTTTAACGCCCGTGCGCTTGAGGCGAACACATGAGACAAGTCACGCTATGTGCACTACTGTTGCTCTTCATCTCGGCATGGTCGATTGGTCAGATGAGCAATGCCTCAGCCGTCGCCAGCGCGGTGCAGTCCCGCGTGAGTGGGGTCGTTAAGAAAATCACCGCCAGACAGCTCGAGGGTTTCATCTCTAGCGGAAGCCCCGTCACCATTATCGATGTTCGCTTACCCAAGCACTACGAGTCCAGCCAAACTAAAATTAAAGGGGCGATTCGTATTACGCCAAGCGATTTAGCGTGGCGGCTTAACGAGATCCCACGTCACAAGCAGGTTGTCCTCTACTGCGCTTGTCCTGATGAGGCTACCAGCCTGCGCCTTGGAGAGAGGCTTAAAGAGGGTGGCTACAAGGACGTGAGTGTGCTCAAGGGTGGATGGGACGCGTGGGTGCAAAACGGCGGGCAACAGACACAGAAATAGCACATGCCGGTCGCGCCTTGCGCCACGTCCGCATTTCTTACTCCGAATTTCTTACTCCGATAAGTCCCTGTATCCGGAAACCACGACGCACATCCTTACACGGGGTCACAAACCGCTAGCGTGAAATTCAAGCGCCCGCATCAACATCTATCAGCCCGCACACGCATTTGGACGTTAATGATGCTCGCCATCATCTTCACGGCCTTGGTGCACGACGCATATTTGTTGTTTCGTTACCCGGTCGCGGTAGGCGTGGACGGTTATTACTACGTACTGCAAGTCGAAAACCTACATGACCGGGGCACCCTTTTTTTCCCCAACAGCACTCCACTTGTCATCTATCTTCTGGTGGCATTAAAGTTTTTTGTTTCCAGCACGGTGTTGGCAATCAAGGTGGGAAGCTTCTTATTCCACCTCGCACTTGCTGCTGGAGTGTTTGCGCTCCTCAAGACCTTGACCAGGTCAAGGATGCATGCGATGTGTGGGACGCTCATCATCGGCGCTTCGAGCGTTCATCTCTTCATGCTGTCGGAATACATCGCCCATTCCGGAGGCCTCGCTCTATTGGTTTGGGGGGCGTACTTCACCGTCCGCGCTGTCCGAACGGGTAACACGTGGTGGAAGGGCGGTGCGGTGATTGCGCTAGTGCTCGCCAGTCTCTCTCATCGGTCGTGCATTTTCATGATTGCGGTGCTGGCGGTCATGCTCTTTATCTACCACTTAATAATGACTCCTGTTAGGGTGAACCGCCGCCGGACGCTGACGGCGGGGGCGGTCGGGCTGGCATTTTTCATCTCGCCCTTAGTCTTTGCCGGGCAGACATTCGTCGCTTTATCCCCGGAGGTAAGAGATGAATCACTGGCATCACCCGGCCTTTCGTTCGGACGCGTCGCCATCCTCGAAAAATGCTTACTCCTGCTGTGCTCTCTGCTGTTTCTGGTCATCAGTTTCAAGCACTCCCGACGGAGACAGACGTTCGTCTACAAAGTTCTCGGCACCATCTCAGTTTTGAGCCTGTTGATGACGTTAAATCCTTTCCTAGACCGGAGCGGCGGGTGGTTGAGTGCATCAGAGCGCATCAGCGCATTAGCCTACATTCAGCTTGCCATCCTCTTGCCCGGCCTGTTCTGGCTGCTGTCGCCCTCAGTGGGACGGCTCGCCAGACCTCTTTGCGTTGCGTCTGTAATTTGTTTCTCGGCGTTCAGCCTCGTGATAAGCCTGCCATACGGACTACGCGATGACTATTTGCATGACCGCATAAGGTTAATCAAATCACTGACGGAACAACGTCAAGCCTTAACCCACCTGCGAAGGGTAATCGCTCCGCACGGCGAGCAGTTTGTCATCACTTATTCGCTCGGGGTGCCTGCGCAACAGCGAGTGACGCCGGGTGAAGACCTCTCAACCACACACTGGCTGCTCCAACACTTTGATCGTAGGAACCTAAACTCCGTCGAAGGGGTCATAGTTTTGGATGAGCAGCAATCTACTTTCATTGTGCCGGATAAACATCTGGACGCTATTTTGCGAGCCATGCCGCTCTGGGAGGGACTTGAGCTGACCAAAGCCAACCCACACCTTATCGACCGAATCCTGTCGGGCACTAATACCTATCGCCTGCCTGTCAGGTGAGGCTTCGCCTCCAACCACGATAACTCGCGGCGGAAGCCGACAGTGAAAGCAAGCCCTCCTTTGGGTACACGACGGAGCCGCTTGTGAACCCTTACCGACGTGGGTGCAAGTTTAATTTACAGCCCATTTCGACCCTCCCGGCAAGACTCTTTACATTATAAGCATCGGGCATAGCCTGCTCAGCGGTTAGTAATCGCAGCAACATAGAGGTAGTGCTTTCGACTCTTTACAAAATAGTTGTTTTGTAAAGAGTTGACCTCTACTGAAGCGTACTTGCATCTTTCGAGGGAGTCCAAACTGCCTGACTGTAGGTGCACTTCTGTTTATAAATATTGACATTCGTATTCACGCAGGCATATCTTTCCCACGTTTTTGCCGCTCGGTTTTGCTAGCGCCCGCTTTCCTTCGTTGACCTCACTTCCGTATAGATCAACGTCAAGGAGGGTGGAATGAAATTTTTAACATCAACTCGAATGGACAACGGATTAATCTGTTGAGCTGCTCTGATTAAGACGCAAACATCAGTTTCTTCAAGGGAGACGGGCCGCTCGGCTGAAATCTTCCGGAAACTTCATTGTCCAAGCTTCAGTAGGAGGTTCGTATGAATAGCCCGGAGAAAACCTATGTTCAAGAGATTGCGAAAGGACTCGGGTATCTTGGCACCTGGCTCCCTACAGTAACGCTCCAGTTAGGGGATTACGGTGTCTTATTTGATAAGTATAAGTTTATTCGAATAGGTAATCTCAGTGACATGAATGTCCCGTTCGGCATCCGACAGGGGCGATCACGAGCGTCGATGCAGTATGAGTCGAATAATGCCGTAACCATGAGCGCCAAAGTGGCGGCTGACCTTAATCTTCCGAACGCTCCCATCACCACTAAGGTCGAGTTCTCGTTCAGCAGGGAAAATGCCGTCGTCTTTAAAGCTAATAAAGCTCAGTCCGTGAGCATTCAAGACCAAGCCGCCCTCGGGAGCGCGGTGATGGGCCTCCTGAACAACGGCAAGTGGAACAAAAAACATAGGATCATTACAGAACTCGTCAGTGCTGCCTCGACCACGATCATTGTCGCGAGCGCCAAATCAAGCAGTCTAGAATTGACGGCACAGGGCGACGTTTCATCCTCACTGGATATCGCCAATGCTAGTCTGGGTTTTATGGCTACGCGCAAAGCCGCGATGGCTTACTCAGACATAGCCGTCCAGGGGTTGACGCCCATGTTCAGGACTTCCGGGGTTCGGACGACCGGGATGTGGTGGTGGAAGGAAGACGATTTTCAGCCGTTCGGGCTAAAAGGGGTAAATGCTCTCGATGTGCTGACCGATGAAGAGGTCGCTGACCACCCCGAGGCGCTCTATTTTGGGTTGGATGGCTTCGAAGAACTCCTCAGCGATGCCGTTTGAGTCGGCGTGCTGAGAGCCGTTTTTGGCTTCCTTAATATTCCCCAACCCCTTCGCTTCGTCGCGGTCCGCTGCGAAGCCTCCACTCTTAGGGTGGCAGGACACGATGGTTCTACTAGACTCAAGAATCAGCTCGGTCACGAGGCGTGCGGCCAGTCTGGCGGCGGAGATCGAGCAATGGCTGTGCTACGCAGAACAGGGAAACGTGTTTGAAAAAAACAGTTCTCAACTGGAAGCACTCGACATCTTCATGGCAAGGGTGACGGCCCAACTGAAGAACGACAGCTCCGCTATATCCGGCTCGATGCGGCCCGAACCTTCGAACGCCGCGGACATTTTACACAAGATTGAGGCGATTGAGAGAGAGTTGTTCGAGGGTTATTTCATCTGGGCATACTTCCGCAGCAAGTTAGAACAGCGATTCGTGCCGCAATTCGCGGACGCACTACTGACTACAGACCTCGTATCATACAACTGCTACAGGACGACGTTAGATAACGCGAACAGGTTAGGGATCGAGCATAAACTGGGGCTACGCGATTACCCTTTAACCTACTTCTTGGAGGATTACCCGTCTCCAATGACGTGGCCCAGAGACGTTCGCCAGCGGGGGCTGGCGGGTCGGACCCTAGCGGTGCCCGTCATCGGCATCCCCTGGGACCATATCGCTACCCCGTGGGAATGGCTGTCTCTCAATCACGAGGTGGCTCATGCCATAGACTATGACTTGGGCATACCCTCGAAAGAGCTTTCAGGCCATCTCCAAGGGAAATCCGATAGGGCGTCTGTCTGGCAACTCTGGATGAGCGAGATATTTGCCGATGCACTGGCGATACTGCTCGCCGGGCCGGCATTCGTCTCCTATTTAGCCAACTCTTTGACAGTGCCGGGGGACAAGGCTACTTCACTCGCAAAGGTTGGCCTTCACCCACCACCGTATTTGCGAGTCGTGTTGAACGTACAGCTTGCGCAGGACTTAATCCCAGGCAGGATGGTGCAGAACTACGTTTCCAATCTCCTGAACCAGTGGGAACAGATATACGGAAAGCAGCAGTCAGGTCTGAGCGATTATCTCAATGATTTAGACGACATCATGAGGGTCCTGAAGACGAACCTCAATACCTTAAAAGATGGGCAGGGGGTAGCACACAGCCTGATGGAACTCATCGGGTTCGGCGAGAGTGATTTCGAGAATCAACTGGCGGGGCGAGACCAATTTCTGGCTGGTGGGGAGGTCGTCAATCACATGTCATTACGGCATGTCCTCGGCGCGGCCTACATGGCTACGGAAGAACACATCAATTCGCATGGAAGTCTCGACAGCCGTTTCGCTGACGGTCTAGCGATCCGGATCAAGGCCGCGATAAAGGTGAAAGCTCCAGCCGGGCAATTACCGCTCCGCACCGAAGCGTCTAAACGTTACCTGCGAGATTTGGCAGACGCTTTCCTCGCCGATTCAATCGCCGGAGGTATAAATGATCAGCAAATATCTTGACTTCGAATTGAAGGTATACGTGGAAGGCGGACAGATCGAGATAGACATCGACGGCAGGCCGTTCGGTTATAGCCTGCCGGAGCGTTTGAAGATACCGTTCTGCTTGGCCCCAGTCAGTTATTACAGCTTAACCCAAAATCCCGCTAACATCGCCGACGCCGGCCACTCCTTGTTCGAGTCGGTCTTTTGTGAAGAAGTGAAGACCGCGTTCGCATCTTACTTAAACAGCGCGAAGGAATTCGAGGGCGTCAGGGTTTGCATCCAGACCCCGTCTAACGTACTGAGCGAGTCAATCTGGGAGATTTTGTGCGACAAGATAAACCCGAGCGTCAACTTCCTGGCCCTCGACCCTAAGACTCCGATCATCAGGACACCGCGGACTGGTTGGCTAGGATACGACCGCGATTTACAGGCCCCCCTGCGAATGCTGATCGTCTTGGCTTCGCCGCGGCTCCTACAGAAAATAAAACCGGACGAAGAAAAAGCATCTCTGGAGTCAGCCCTGAAAGATGCCGTAGAGCAGGGACTGATTGACATCGCTTACTTAGGTTTTGATGAGCCGACGGAAGCCAATTTCGATACGCTGCAAGAACATCTCGCTAATCAGATGCGTCCGTACGACGTTGTGCACATCATCGGGCACGGCCTCCTGGAAGCAGGCATGGAAGGTAAGGTAGCCCTCGTTCAGGAGGACGACGGTAAAATGCAGAGTGTAAACGCTTCCAGTCTGGCTAACCTGTTCCGCTCGCGCAGGGTCATATTGGTCGTGCTGCAATCTTGCCAGAGCGGCGCAGTTGATTCGTCGGCAACTTCCTTTTCGGGTGTTGCGCAACTGTTGGTGGCTTCTGGAGTGCCCGCCGTGCTCGCCATGCAGGGGATCATAGATCAGGACGTGGCTCAGGATTTTATCGGGAAATTGTATAAGCAGTGGATTAGCAGCGGTTCGCGCTTCGAGGATGCTCTAACCCAGGCAAGACAAAGTGTGTTCCAGAAATATCAAGCGCGCGTTGCCCCATGGGCCATTCCCGTACTCTATATAGTGCCCGGTTTCCAGTTGGTTTTGAAGCCCCCCGCCTCCCCCCACGAACCTCGACCACAGGACGCCCTGTCGGTGGGGACGACGGAGCGGCAAGTTGACGCCGCCCTGCCCAAGCAGGTCCGGTTGGGCAGGGAGACTACATTATTGGTGCTGATCCGCACGCCTACTGCGGCGGGATTAAGAGAGAAATTGGGCGCGGAGCCGCGCGATTACGAAGCCGCGCCCGAGGACGTGCTCGTGTCACCGACCTTCGATGTAACCTTCGGGGAGGATGAGAAAACGGGGAGGCTCCGGCCCGGCATCGTGAAGATTGTGATTGAGACAAAGGACTTCGACATCGAACGGACAGAAGAAAATGTTCAAATCCGACCTCAAGGGGATAGCGTGTTGTGCATCTTCCCCTTAACCCCGCGGAAGGAAGGGGCCGCAAGGCTGCTTCTCAGCGTACTCGATAATTCGGAGCAGAAGCTAACCCTAACCCAGTTACAGCTTAAATCTGAAGTGCGGAGCGGCGAGATCTTCGAGATAGAGTACAAAGTATCAGATGCAGCCCAAGTGTCAGATGAGCGCGCAACGCAACTGGCTTATTCTAACTCCCTTCATGAAATGAAAGTCAATTCCGAGCTTCTTCGCCACTTCTCTCAGCGAACGCTCGCACAGAGGGAACAGTTGAAGGAGTACACAATATCTCTTCACCAACAACTAAGGCAGGATTTTTTGTCTTCCGAAAACCAGAATGCTTTTCGGAATCACATCATTCGCATTGCCACATTCTTGAGTGAACAGCCGGTTGAGAGTGAGACTCAAGGAACTACCCAGGTTGTTGTTGCACTTGTGCAAGAGAACTTAGAACGACTTATGAACAAGCAACAGTATCTAAACAGCACCTGGAATTCTCGTTATTCGGGTGAGCGAATTGACGAAGCTATTGAATCGCTGGTTGGTAGCTATCGAGATATGATCGGTTATCTATGGCATACTTTGGGGAGGGACACGTGGAAGGCTCTCCTGACTGCGACTGTTGCGGAAGGCGAAGGGATATCGCCATGCCCCCAATGTGAGTCTACCAAGATACGGTACATGCTCTTTGACGCATATATGCGGCCATATTTCGGGCTGCGGTTCGCTTGTGCTGCTTGCGGGTATCCCCAAAGGCACTGGGGAAATCGCGGGACTGATTATGAAGAGAATCTTCGGAATTTATATCAAATCAGCCGACGGTATCGGGATGAATGCGCAGAACAAGGCGAACAGGCGGCGCGCATTATGAGTCGCTTGGAAGTCATCCCCGATAAACACAAGACCACAGAAGCATTTTACAGGATTAGTCGCGAGTTAGAGGGACTCCAGCGCCAATTCCGATTTGCAGAATATTTCTACCATGAGGTAAGAGCTTATATTGACGACCCTCATTATTTTAGACTCCTTGAACTGGAATCCATATTAAATCAGGATGACGAGTATTAGATGTGCTATTCGGACTGATCGTGTCCGTTCCATGACCTATACCTCATGTCATAATTCAGTCACGTACTCTCCGGTCAGACTCTTTACAAAGTGGTCATTTTGTAAAGAGTTGACTTCTGGTATCCCTTCGCCCGGCTCATCCAAACCGAATAATCTTTCATTTGCATTGGTATACGAAGAGGCCGAACATGAATCCAATGCTTATTCTTCTTCTTTGCGTCCGGAAACGCTGTTGCCGATGACCTGAAGGATGTCTACCAAGCGATGGCTATGGAAGATGTGGAGCGGCAGCATACGCAGTTTGAGGAGCCATGTTTCGCCAGTTATCTCATGATTGCTCAGCCGTGGCGGACTACCTCAAAACGACCAGCCGGGCTTACCGCGAAGCGTTCGTCCGAGGGTACTACGAACTCTACCGGAGCCAGAGAGGCGACAGCGCCGCACGTTAAGGTGAAGGGTAATTCAACGGTCGCGGAACGGGCGGGGACGAACGGCGTCTCCGCCCGTTTCTCATTGCCGGTAGCCGCGACGTGCGCGCATCCAGTCGAGAGCCTGCGCGGCGTGCATCAGTCAACGGTTGTAAGAGCCGCGGCGCGGGTTGCCGATGACGAGGAAGGCGAAGGGCTGAGAGCTGGCAGTCTTCAACGGTCGGGGACGACCCACGAGTAGATATAGTGCGTGCTGGTGCCGACCTCGACCTCGGCCACCTCCTGCGGCTCCCAGTCGCCCATACCGTAGTTGTGCGAGACGACGCGCCCGTCGCCGCAACCTAGATCGTAGAGCACGTCGTCCCTGCCTACCTTCGCCATCTGAAGCATCTTTTCGACGATTGCTTCCGGCGTCGGCACGTAAGGTACGTCGAGCTTAGATCGGTCTACCGGCGTTGCGGCGACACTCGGGGCGGGCGTCGCCCGCGCTTGGGTGTTGGCCGACTGAGTTCAGCTGGTGCCGCCACACGATAACGCGACGAGTCTGGCAGCGAGCATCCACGACTTTGACAGATAATTGATCCTCATGCCCTCTTCTCCATGTACTTGACGGGGGCGAGGTGCTGCTGGCGCTGCCTCGCCAACAAGAGAACCGGCACGCCGGTCAGTAGTACCAAGACCCCGGCCAGTGCCCCGGCGCCCGTGTAGGCGAGGCTCGACTGCAACATGTAGAGACAGGCCGCGCAGAAGAGAAGCGGGGTGAGCGGGTACAGCGGCACGCGGAACGGGCGCTCGACCTCCGGCTCCCTGACGCGCAGAATTATGAGCGAGAGGCCGGCCAGGAAAAAGAAAAGCCAGAAGACGGGCGCGCTGTATTCCACCATCGTCGCGAAACCCTCGCGCGCCAGAGTGCCCGCGAAGACCAGCATGAGCGCGATGCCTCCCTGCGCGAGCAGCGCGTTGGTGGGCGTGTTGGCGCTCTCGTGCCAGCGCCCGAGGAAGTCGAAGAGCCTGAAATCGCGCCCCAGCGCGTAGTTGGTGCGTGCGCCGGTGATGATCGTGGCGTTGGCCGAGGTCAGGGCGGAGATGGCGACGAGGAGGCTGACGAACCGCGCACCGCCCTCGCCCGCCGCGCGGCGCATCAGGTCAGCCGCCGCGGCCTCCGAACCTGCCAGTCCCTCCAGTCCCAGCCCGCGCAGGTAAGCCCAGTTGACCAGCATGTACAAGCCCGTGATGACGCCGATGCTCAGCAGCAGCGCCCGCGCGACGTTCCTGCGCGGCCCCTTCACCTCCGCCGAGACGTAGACGGCCTCGTTCCAGCCGCCATAAGTCAGCAGGACGAAGACGAGCGCCAGCCCGAGTGCCGCGCCTGGTGCTTGCCCCCCCGTCGGTTGCGTGGCGGCAGCCGGGGCGTTCGGAGTGGCCGTGAGGGCCAGCCCGGCGATGATGACCAGCAGCAGGCTGAGGACTTCGACAGATGTCAGCCAGTTCTGCGTGCGCGATCCCTGTCGGACGCCCGCCACGTTCAGGCCGGTCAACGCCAAGACGATTAGAACGGCGTAAATGGAGGCCGAATGCTCGCCGAGGCTGAGTATTTGTGAGGCGTAGTCGCCGAAGACGAACGCGAGCAGCGCGACCGAGCCGGTCTGGACGACCGTGATCCGCGACCATGCGTAGAGGAAAGCGAGCGGCTTGCCATAGGCGCGGGTCAGGTAGTGGTAATCCCCGCCCGGGTGTGGATAGGCCGTCGCAAGTTCCGCGTAACACAACGCGCCGATTAAAGTCACCGCCCCGCCCACCAGCCAGATCAGCAGCACGGCGCTTTCGCTGCCCGCGTTGGCCGCCACCAGCGACGGCGTACGGAAGATGCCCGCGCCGACGACGATGCCAATCGTGATCGCCACCGCGTCCTTGAGCGAGAGCGTCGGCACGGGACTGCCTCCGCTGCCAGCCTTCACACTGATTCTGCCAATCATTCAACCCCCCGGCACGAAAGCGATACGACAACGCCACATCGAACAGGCCGAAGCGGGTTGCGGCCATCCTGTGTCCGCTTAAATTGCTTACGAGGCCGTCGCCCGGACGAGGCTATGGCGCGTTCCCGGTCGTGGTGGCCGGAGCGGCCTTCGCCGGGACTGTCCAGAGGTAGAGCCTCTGCCCGCCCGGCTCGACGGTGACGGTCTTCTCCGGCTCCCAGTCGCCCATGCTGAAGGCGTGCGAGACGATGCGCGTGCCCGGCTTCAACTCGCGCAGTAGCTTGGGGCGCAGCTTGAGGTTCACCTCAGGCAGCAGGTAGAGCGTGACGACGGTGGCCTCCTTGAAGTCTGTCTCGAAGAGGTTCTGCACGGCGAACCGGACGCGGTCGGTGACGCCGGCGACCTTGGCGTTCTCGTTGCTCTCTGTGATGCGCTGCGGGTCTATGTCCACGCCGACTCCGCGCCTGGCGCCGAAGTTCTTGACGGCGGTGATAACCAGCCGTCCGTCGCCGCACCCGAGGTCGTAGACCACATCGCCCTTCGAGACGTTCGCCAGTTTGAGCATCTCGTCCACGACCGTCTGCGGCGTGGGCACATAAGGGACATCCTTCTTGACATCCTTCTGCTGGGCGTAGGCGCATGCCACCGTGAACGCCGCGCACACCACGACGCCCGCGAGGTGTAACCGATTGAATGTTGCTTTCCGCATCATCATCCCCCCTCATAAAAGACTAAAGTTGGCAGTGCGAGCCATGATCTTGGTGAAAATTGAAACCGGGGACCGGCTGACGAGTAGGGTCTGTCGGGTGATCTTAGCCCCAACGGACTGTCGCATCCTCAATCATCAACAGGAACGCAGGCGGCTCGGAAAAATACTCGTCAGCCCTTCGACGGAAGGCTGGAGCCACTTCCTTCGACATCCGTTTCTTTTGAGGTCTATTTTCTGAATACCTTCATTTCCGGGAAGGGGAATTTATATACTGCTTAACCACCGGGCGTATGTCCGTTAGGGTACGCAATCTTGTCAGCTTCTCCGAAACATCAGGTGATGATGAGATGACTCTGAGGTTGGTCGCGGTCGAAGCGCAGCAGACCCCGTACCCCGTCTTTCGCCGTCACCACTTCTTACTCGCCTTCGAGCGTCGCGCGGATGGAACTGCGAATCAGGTCGTCATCCTCGACCGGTAAGACCGTCTTTTTCGTCATACCGCCTCGACAGTCCCCTCGGCGTTCGTTCGTCGTTCATCGCTGACCGCCTGCCGCTCCGGCTGCGCCCGCCTGATTAGACTTCGCAGTTTCATCCGCGCCTTATGCAGTTGCGACTTCGACGTTCCGACCGCCATCCCGAGCATCTGTGCGATCTCCCGGTGCTCGTACCCCTCTACGTCGTGCAGTACGAAGACCGTGCGATAGCCGGGCGGCAACTGCGCCACCGCTTCGTCGAGGGCGATGCGGTCGATGACTGGCATCCGGTTCGGGTCAACAGTCCCGCGCTCGACTTCGGGTGGCATGTCGCCGTCCGCCGTGATGGATTCGGGTCGTGAGCGGCGTTTCCTGAAGTGCATCAGCACCTGATTGACGGCGACCCGGTGGAGCCAAGTCGTCAGCGCAGACTCGCCGCGAAACGCGCCCAACTTGCGGAAGATGTGAACAAAGACATCCTGCGTCAGGTCTTCCGCCTCCGCCGCATTGCCCGTCATGCGCAGGCAGACGCCGTACATGCGTTGAGCGTGGCGGCGGTATATCTCCTCGAAAGCGTCCAGATCACCGGAGGCCGCCTGTCGCGCCAACGCGTAATCGCTGGCGCGATATTTTTCGTCCTCGGGCGCAGGCGTCGCCCTATTCTCGTCCGCCGCGAGAAGTAAGGCACCACACGGTTCGTCTAACATAGCGACCAGTTCACTCATGACTTCTGACACGGTTCGCGCCCCCGCACACGTGTGCTACCGCCACAGGTGTCGAGACGCCAATTAAGAACTACGGACGCCGATTGAGAGCGTGGCGTCGCCAAGTTTAGGTGTTTATTGATGAGCCGGGCGCTGCTTGCCCGTCGGCGGTTTGTGACGTGTGGTCGGCGGTAGGTGATGAACGGTCGGCGCGAAGAGAGTTAATGAAGTTTCCGTGGGTCGAGGCGAAGGAGTATTCAGAGAGCCTCGGCGAGTGTCGCAGGCAGGCGGCGGCGGTAGCGGCGGCTCATGGTCAACTGCGTGCCGTCGCGCAGGATGACTTTCCATTGCCCGTTGACGTGGGGGCGCACCTCACGGATGCGGTCCATCTGGACGAGCGTGGAGCGGTGGATGCGCGCGAACTTTTGCGGGTCGAGGCGCTCCTCAAGGCCACTGATTGTCTCCCGGAGAAGGTACGCGGCTTTCTCTATGTGCAGGCGCACGTAGTTGCCGTAAGCCTCGATCCAGTCTATCTCGTCGGCGCGGCGGAAGAGGACGCGCCCGCCCGTGCGGATGATGATCCGTTCGAGGTGCCGCGCGTCCGCGCCAACGAGCGCGTCCGCCGTCTCCGCACGCCCCTCGTCCATCTGCGTGCTCGCGTCGCCCACTTTCCTGAGTTGTGACGGTTGAGCGAGTTGCGCCCGTGCGCGCGCGACGGCTCGCGCGAAACGCTCTTCATCGAAAGGCTTCAGCAGGTAATCCAGCGCGGCGGCTTCGAAGGCGCGCACGGCGTACTTGTCGTAAGCCGTCAGGAAGATGACGATGGGGGTTTCCCCGGCCTTGAGGTCTTCGAGAACCTGAAAGCCGTCTTTGCCCGGCATCTGCACGTCGAGGAATAAGAGGTCGGGGGCGAGTTCGCGGATGTGTGTGAGCGCCTCGAAGCCGTTCCTGCTTTCGCCGACCACTTCGATGTCCGGCTCTTCGGCGAGCAGGCGGCGCACGCGTGCACGTGCGACGGGTTCGTCGTCGACAATCAATGCGCTGGTTTTCCTGAGCACGCTTTCCGCCACCGCCCGCGTCCCTCGACCGCCTTTGTTAGTTCGCCGCTTCCGAGCGATAAGGAATTACTAAAGTGACTTCCGACCCGCCGCCCTGAACGTCGCGCAGTTCGAGACGGTGCTTCCCGTCGTAGAGCTGTTCGAGCCTGCGGCGCGTGTTGCGCAGGCCGACGCCTTCCCTAAGGCCGTTCGTCCGCCAGCCTGCGGGCAGCCCGGTGCCGAGCGCTCGCCGCCCAAAGAGACGCTGATGCGTGTGGCTCGCGCGACGACGTGCTCATTGGTCAGGATGTGCCCCTGCTTGTCGATGATCGAGCCGCTGCCCGTGCCGCTGCGCCCGCCGTAATCCCACAGGTTGCGCCCGCCCGCCGAAGAGGATGTGATGAAGACGACCCCCGGCGAGAGGGCGCGGTACACATCGATGTTGTTCTGCTCGTCGGTCGCCGAACTCGGATCGGCGATGCCCGGCGTTGGCGCACTTTCGGCTGCGGCGCTGGCGACGTAAGGCGGCCTGTCGATGAAGTTGATGCCCGTTACCACCAGCGCCGAGAACGTCGCGGAGAGCAGCACGAGCGAGAAAATTTGTCGGAGCGAAAGTTTGTATCTCATAATTGCGACCCCTTGATCCGTGTGTTGAAAACCCGATCCGCTTCCTCAAGCCCTGTCGCACTGTAGCGGTGGCGCGAGCGTCAGGAGCCGTCAAAGCGAAAAATCCGTACCTCATCGGCGCGCGCCTCGGGACGATAACTTTTTGTCAAAGTGGGGGCGCGTCCGGAGGTTGCCCCCCAACCTCGCCGGTCGCGCCCCCATCCCGGACGCCCCGGGTGTTGCTGTCCCTTTTGTCAATGGCGTCGCTGATTTGGACGATGCACCGGAGGGAGGAGATGCACGAGGCTCGGACTTATGTGACGGGTGGTAGGGCGGCAGGGACGAACGGTCGGCACGCCAGAAACGACACTGCCCCGGTTCGTTATTCGATGGTGTTGCAAGGCTCCCCTGCTCCCGACATGCTTGCAGCCTTGATGCTCCTACCACTTTCGACTCCCTTTGCCGCGCTCGGGTCACGGATCTCACCTCAACTTGCGTTAGAATGCCGGGGCTTGTGAGGCGCGGCGCGGTGAGTGAACGTGTCCTCGCGCCTTTTATGTCTGATGTCGTTAAATGACAGTTCCCGAGACAACATCCGCCGAAGCCTTCTGGCGCTACGCCGGAGGGACGTGCCTGTTCGAGAGTCGGGGGGAGGCGTGGCGGGATGTCAAGGCGTGGCTCACCGCCCGCTACCACATCGACTTGCGGATGAATGAAGCCCGACGGTTGCTGCGCGAGACGAAGATGGGTGTAGTGGATGTCGCACTCGAAGTCGGCTACGCCAACCCCAGCCATTTCGCGCGCCTCTTCCGCAGAGAAACCGGCCTCTCCCCGAGCAACTACCGACGGCAGCGCTAACCCCCGCCGGGGATTTCGGGGCGAACATTCCACCCCTCCGGCACAAAAATTCCACCTTACAAGTACGGAACCGTACGTGTTTCCGCGCCGATTCGCGGCAGGATTGTTCCCTGCGCCCCGTATCAGATTTCGAGCAATATCGGCACAGGTGAAGCAAGAGTGCGTGCGACGGCAAACCTCACTCCGACTACACTCCTTTCAGCATCAATCAGGCGGGTTAGGAGACAGGACTATCGGAGGTAGGTCATTATGCGAGCGACAGTCATGCACGGCGCCGGCCACGTCGATCTGTACGACCGGGTGCAGTTGCTCCCCTTCGACAAGTTGGAGGCTTTCTTCAAGACGAATTTGAAATGACGCAGACGCTCGACATGGCAGCGAACTCGCGCCGAGAGCGTCTCTCGCGAGAGTTGAATTGGCGTTCGCCGCCGGTGCCGGGCGTTAGGCGGCCATGACACGATGAGGCAAACAACAAAAGCAGAACGGGCGATTTGAGAGGAGGAGACGAATGCGTGGAGTAGTGATGTACACCGCTGGCGACGTGCGTGTGGAGGAGCGCGAAGACCCGAAGATTGTCGATCCCACCGACGCGGTCATCTGGCTGTGTTCAGATGCGTCTTCCTTCGTCGTCGGACACGCCCTGGTGATTGATGGCGGACAGACGGTGGCATAACTGCCGAACTAAAATGGGGAAACAATGATCTGGTCGAGTGGCTGGTCAACGACCGGATCGATGACGCGTATCGGGAGAAATACGAGGGCCGCCCGTACCTAGTCTTGATGATCGGCGCGCGCACGCTCGGCGACCGTCAAGATTACGGACAAGATCGAATCGCGGTTCGTCTCGCCCGCCGATTTTTCGCCTTTGAAGTAATGCGCGTAGCCGGAATGATAAATATTGAAGCAGCCCTGCCATTGATTTATCTGAGTATTAAAAGGAATGAAAGAGATGAAGCACAAAGCAATTCTGTTGGTGGTCACGGCTCTGGTCTTGTCCGCTGCCTTCGCGAGCCGGGCACAGGACACACAGGCAGGCAAACCATCCCAGACCATACTTCGTGCCGGCTCGCAGCCTTCGGGCAAAGGCCCCGCCGAGAATTTCACCGGCAACGTCACCGTCGCCCCTCTGTTTCCGGCTGACGCTTCCGCGTCCTACTCCGGCGCGTATGTCACCTTCGAGGCGGGGGCCAGGTCGGCATGGCACATGCACCCCGCAGGGCAGCGTCTCGTTGTGACCGCCGGGGCAGGTCGCACCGCGGAGTGGGGAGGCAGGGTTCAGGAGATCAAGGCGGGCGACGTTATCTTGTGCCCGCCCGGGGTCAAGCACTGGCACGGGGCATCTCCCAACACCGCCATGACGCACCTCGCCCTCACGAATAGCGTCAACAACAAAAACGTCGAGTGGATGGAGAAAGTCACCGACGCGCAATACAACGCCGGGGTACGACCTATGAACACCACACATGCTCTGAGCGCGAAGCAGCGAAGCATCATCCCCATCGCCGCTTTCACCGCCACCGGGGATCAGGCGAAGCTGAGAACGGCTTTGAACGAAGGACTGGAGGCGGGTCTGACCGTGAACGAGATCAAGGAAATCCTGGTCCAGATGTATGCGTATGCCGGGTTCCCGCGCAGCCTGAGCGGCATCCAGACCTTCATGGCCGTGATGGACGAGCGGCAGGCCAAAGGCATCAAGGATCAGGTGGGCAGAGACGCCGCCCCCCTGCCTACCGGCATGAACAGGGATGAGTACGGCGCGAAAGTGCGGGCAAAGCTTGCCGGGCAGGAAGTGATCCCGCCTCCCGCCGGTTATCAACTGTTCACGCCCGTCATCGACACGTTCCTGAAAGAGCACCTGTTCGCGGACATCTTCGCCCGCGACATCCTCGATCACCGGAGCCGGGAACTCGCGACCGTCGCGGCGCTCTCCAGCATGACGGGCACGCGCAGTCAACTTCAGTTCCACCTCGGCGCCGCGATGAACGTCGGGATCACCGAAGCTCAATTGCGGGACTTCATCTCCGTGCTCGCGGCCAAGGTCGGCGAAAGGGAATCCGAAAGCGCCGGAGAGGTGCTGAGCGCCGTCCTGACGACCTTAAAGTGAGGGGGAGGGGCAGCTCTAACGACAGGTAGTTGTTCGCGCAGGTCCTGCTTGGCACAGTTTTGGGTAGGCGGCCTTTGCGGGCGGGAGAATGGATTAGACATAGGCACAAACAGGGAGAGCCAAACATGAAAGACGACTTGGACGAAACCTCGGGCACTGAGTTAACGGCTGACGAGGAGGCGTTGTTAAAGGAGATGCCGACGTTGACCGATGTGGGTCAGGGCAGGCGCACCTTCATGGGTCAGACGCTCGCGGGCGGCCTCGGCACCTTCGCGCTGATGCTGCTGGAGAAGGAGCGGGCGCTCGCCGCGCTCTCTACTTCGCCCGACGCCATGTTCGCACCCGTACCGGCGTTGGAGAACCCGGTCAGGGTCGTGCTCAGGATCAACGGCGCGACGAGAACCCTCGAACTCGATTCGCGCGTGGTACTGCTCGACGCGTTGCGCGAGCGGCTCGAACTAACGGGGACGAAGAAGGGGTGCGATCAGGGGCAGTGCGGGGCGTGCACGGTGCTCGTCGATGGCCGCCGCGTGCTGTCGTGCCTGACGCTCGCCGCGCAGGTGGAGGGGCGCGAGGTCACGACCGTCGAGGGGCTTGCCAAAGGTGACGAACTGCATCCCGTGCAGGCGGCCTTCATCAAGTACGACGGCTTCCAGTGCGGCTACTGCACACCGGGTCAAATCTGCTCGGCTGTCGGGATGCTCACGGAGGTGCGCCACGGGGACGTGAGCCACGTCACGGAGGACGTGACCGTGACGACGACCCGGCTCACGGACGACGAGATACGTGAGCGGATGAGCGGCAACATCTGCCGCTGCGGCGCGTACCCGGGGATAGTCGCGGCCATCAGGGAGGTTCATTCAGGCCGTGAGTCGGCGCGGACGTGGCGCTTCGTCGAAGAAGAAGAGCTGGCTCGCATCAGGAAGGAGGAAGCCAATGAGGCCGTTTAAGTACACACGCATTAGCGACCCGAACGCGGCCACACGCGCGTTGGCGGCAAACCCGCGTGCGAAGTTTCTGGCGGGCGGAACCAACATCCTCGACCTCATGAAAGAGGACGTGGAACGCCCCGACGAACTCGTAGACCTGACCCGTCTAAAGCTCGCCGAGATCAAGGCGGCGGGCGGCGGCGTCTCCATCGGCGCGCTCGCGAAGAACTCCGACACCGCCAACCACCCGCTCATCCGCAGGGGCTACCCGCTACTCACGCAGGCCATCGTCGCGGGCGCGTCCGGCCAACTCCGCAACATGGCAACCAACGGCGGGAACCTGATGCAGCGCACGCGCTGCCAGTACTTCTACGACACGACCATGCCCTGCAACAAGCGCGAGCCGGGCACGGGCTGCGGCGCGCTCGAAGGCTTGAACCGCATCCACGCCATCTTCGGCTGGAGCGACAAGTGCGTGGCGACTTATCCGGGCGACATGGCAAACGCGCTCTACGCGCTCGACGCCGTGGTTCGGGTCAGGGGCGCGCGCGGTCGTGAACGCACGATCCCGGTCGGCGAGTTTCACCGCCTGCCGGGCGACACGCCGGAGAAGGATACCAACCTCGCGCACGGCGAACTCATCGTGGCAATCGAACTGCCGCGTTCGAACTTCGCTAAAAACTCCTACTACCTGAAAGTGCGCGACCGCGCCTCCTACGCCTTCGCGCTCGTCGCCGTGGCCGCCGCGCTCGAACTCGATGGCAGGCGCGTCAGGCAGGCGCGCGTCGTGCTCGGCTCAGTGGCGCATAAGCCCTGGCGGAGTATGGAGGCGGAGGCCGCGCTCGCGGGCATGCCCGCGTCGGAGGAGAGCTTTCGGCGGGCCGCCGAGGCGGCGCTCGCCGGCGCGAAACCGCTCGCGCACAACGCCTATAAGGTGGAACTGGGGAAGCGCGCCGTCGTACGTGCGCTGATGCGCGCGGCCAAGCTGGCTTGAAAGGGAGGGGATGACAATGCCGAGGTACATCGGGAAAGAGATGAGCCGCGTGGACGGCGTGGCGAAGGTGACGGGCAGGGCGAAGTACGCGGCGGAATTCCGCGCGCCGAACCTCGCCTACGGCTTTATCGTGCTGGGCTCCATAGCCAAGGGTCGGATCACGAACATCGACACGCGCGAGGCGGAGCGCGCGCCGGGCGTCGTGCGCGTCTTCACGCACCTGAACGCGCCCAAGCTCGGGCCGAAGACCGCCAGCGAGGACTCTCCGCCTTCGTCCAGAGAGCCGACGCCACGGGAGGAACGAGACAAGTCTTTCCGCGCGCTCCAGTCAGACAGAATCTACTTCAACATGCAGCCCGTCGCACTCGTCGTCGCCGAGACGTACGAGCAGGCGCGCTACGCCGCGCGCTTAGTCCGTGTCTCCTACAACGCCGAGAAACACACGACCGACACGGAATCGGTGCGCGACCGCGGGCGCTTCCCGCCGCAGGGACCGCCGCCCAAACCCCGCGGCAACCCCGAGGCGGCCATGAAGAGCGCGCCGGTGAAGATCGAGGCCGAATACCGCATCCCTATAGAGCACCACAACCCTATGGAGCCGCACGCTGCCGTCGCCGTCTGGCAGGGCGACAAGCTGACCATCTTCGATAAGACGCAGGAGGTCTACGGCGTGCGCGCGCACCTCGCGGCGGCCTTCGGCGTCCCGGAGGAGAACGTGCAGGTCATCTCCCCTTATGTGGGCGGCGCGTTCGGCTCGTCTTTAAGGCCGAACTACTACCCGTCGCTCACCGCGATGGCGGCGCGCGAACTCAAGCGTCCGGTCAAGGTCGTCTACACGCGCACGCAGATGTACACGGGGCACGGCTACCGCCCCTACACGATCCAGAAGATCGCGCTCGGCGCAGGGCGCGACGGCAAGCTCTCGGCGATGATTCACGAGGCCGTGCACAACACCTCCACCTTCGAGGAGTTTTCGGACGCCACCACCGCGTTCACGCGGCAGGTCTACGCCTGCCCGAACCTCTCTGCGCCGCTCAGGATCACCGCGACCGACCTCAACACGCCGACCTGGATGCGCGCCCCCGGGGCTGTCAGCGGCATGTTCGCGTTGGAGTGCGCGATGGACGAGCTGGCTTATGCGCTGAAGATAGACCCGCTCGAACTCCGGCTCATCAACTACGCCGAGCGTGACCCTGAGAGCGGAAAGCCGTGGTCGAGCAAAGCGCTACGCGAGTGCTACAGACTCGGGGCGGAGAAGTTCGGCTGGAAGAATCGCAAGATGGAGCCGCGCTCGATGCGCGACGGGCGGCTCCTCGTCGGCTGGGGCACGGCCACCGGCGTCTGGGGCGCAGGCCAGATGCCCGCCACCGCCAGAATTACTCTCAAGGCGGACGGCACGGCGCACGTCGCCAGCGCGACGAGCGACATCGGCCCCGGCACCTACACGGTCATCACCATGATCGCCGCCGAGTACTTAGGCCTCAAGCCCGAGCAGGTCCAGTTCGAACTTGGCGACACGAAGTTCCCGCGCGCCCCGGCGCAGGGCGGCTCATGGACGACGGCCAGCGTCGGCTCGGCCGTCTACGGCGCCGCCCTCGCGATCGCCGCGAGGCTGCTTACCCTCGCGAACCGGGACGCTGATTCGCCGCTGAAAGCAGCAGCCGGATCCGACGTGGAAATGCTCGACGGACGGTTAAGATTGAAAAGCGATCCGTCGAGGTTCATCAACGTCTCCGAGGTCATGCGGCGCAACAATCTCGCGGAGATCGCGGAGACGTTCGCGTCGCGCCCCTCGAAGGAGCGCGAGAAGTACGGGCTACTTGCGCACGGCGCACAGTTCATCGAGGTCAAGGTCGATCCCGATCTGGGTCAGGTGCGCGTCACGCGCGCCATCGAGGTGACGGCCTGCGGCAAGATCATCAACCCTAAGGCGTCGCACAGCCAGGAGATCGGCGGAGTGGTCTGGGGTATCGGCATGGCCTTGCAGGAGGCGACCGAGATCGACCACCGCTACGGGCGCATCATGAACCCGAACCTCCAGCACTACCACGTCCCCGTTAACGCCGACGTGCACGAGGTGGAGACGATGTTCGTCGAAGAGGAGGACAAGGTGGTCAACCCGCTCGGCGTCAAGGGCATGGGCGAACTCGGGATGGTCGGCATCCCGGCGGCCATCGCCAACGCCGTCTTCCATGCCACAGGCAAACGCATCAGAGAACTGCCCATCACGCCGGACAAGTTGCTGTAGAGAGAGGTGAACTGATGAACGAAGTGCGAGCGTTAGTCGAAGCGTTCGACGGGGCGAACGAGAGGGGCGAGCGGTGCGCGCTGGCGACGGTCGTGAGCGTCGAAGGCTCTTCGTACCGGC
>DASWNS010000494.1:0-15955 GCA_036399115.1 Pyrinomonadaceae bacterium
ATGCGGCTGATCTGGCTGATCTTGAGCGGCGTGCGTTGCAACTGGTGCTGCGTGCCTTCGCCGCAATCGAACAGCCACACTTCGCCGCGCTGCGGCAGGCGCAAGGCCACGCTCGAAACATTGCGCGCTCTCGTCGGCACGCCCGAACTCGTCCCTAAAAAAGTGAGTTGCAACGCCGGTTCACGACTCCCGTTTATAGTATTTGACTTAAAACTGAATATGGCTTAAGACAATTATTGATTTTGCCTGACCCCGAGCGCAAAAGGATTTTCCCCCAATGCCAAACATTTTGATTGTAGATGACTCGGACATCTGGCGTCGCCTCGCCAAAGATGTTCTCAAGCGCAACGACTACCGGCTGCTCGAAGCAGACTCCGGCGAGCAAGCTCTGGAGATCGCACGCGAGACTCCGCTCGACCTCGTTGTCATGGATTATCGTATGAACCGTCTGAACGGTCTGGACACCTCGCGCCACCTGCGCGAGATCTCCGGCTACGAGCGCGTCCCCGTTATTCTCATCACGTCCGAGAATTTTCCCGGCGACTGTGAACAGACGCCCGCGCCCTACGTGAACGGCTACATCGACAAGAAACATTTAATCCACGAGTTGGGCGATTGCGTCAAACTGCATCTCGAACGCGACCTGAGCGTGGCTTAAATTCGAGCCGTGGGTTAAATGTTCGCGTTTCGTTCGATTTTTGCGCGCAACTACTTGTCATGCGCGCGTTTTGGTGTTAGAGTCCGCAGCCATATCGCATCTTTCCCCCAAAAAAGGAACGGTGTGAGAGACAAAAGGTCGTCTGCGCAGCGAGGGCGCAGACGACCTTTTGCCATGTCAGACGCTCGATCAAATCTCCGTCGTCTCCCTTTCTCTCGCACCGCATTTTAAAGTTTCAACGCCGCGCCGTTTTCCGTCTCGACTCGGACGCTCAAGTTTGCGCGCGACCGCTTATCGTTGTTAATCTTATCAGCCGTGCCATTTGCAGCATCAACTCTTAATTCAGCGCGAGCGAATAAAATGAATAGATACTCGTCCATCTCCGTCTGCTTACTTTTACTGCTTCTCTTCCCCGCGGCGGCCTGCAAAAAATCAAAGACTGAAACCGCCGCCAATCTCTCCGCGCCGACCGCTTCGCCCGTCTCAAATGTCGAAGCGCAGTTAGCCGAACAGGTCAGGCTCGATCAGGAAGCCGTGCGTCAAAGTCCGAACGAGTCGGCAAATTATTACAATCTCGCTAATACTTATTTCACCTCCGGGAAATACACGGAGGCCATCGAGCAATACCAGCACGCCATTCGCCTCGACCCGAAAGACGCCTCCGCTCGTTACGAACTGGGGCAGGCTTACCTGCGTCTGAAACGCTACGACGAAGCGTTTGCCGCTTTCAACGAGTCTCTTAAAATCAATCCTAAAAACGCAGCCGTCTATCACGAGATGGGCAATGCCTACGTCCAACAGAATCGGACTAATGACGCGCTCGCCGCTTATCAAAAGGCAGTCAGTCTCGACCCCAAGCACGCCGAGGCGCATTTCAATCTCGGCAATCTCTACAACCAGTTGGAGAAAATGCCGGAGGCCGTCAAAGCATTCCAGCAGGTGACCCGGCTCAACCCGAAAGACTCTGACGCTTTTTTCAATCTCGGCAACTCATACAGTCGCTTGAAGCGTTTCGACGAAGCAATTGACGCCTACAAGGAGACTGTTAAGCTCAAGCCGGACGACGCACAGGCGCACCTGCGTCTCGCCGTTTTGTATCTGGAAAAAGGTAATCGCGAGGCGGCCACCGCCGAATACAACACTTTGAAAGGCATGAACCCGGAACTCGCCTCGCTCTTAAACGAGCGTATGAACCAGCAAAAGTGAGCGCGCGAAAATAAATTTCGGTTTATTCGTTATGTAATCCAACCGCAATCACTTTGCAACCTGTGGGCGGCGGCCCTCCCGTATAGTCCGCTCATCCTTTTACGGCAACTGGACGGACAAAATGGAGCGGCGGGCTTGGGGGAGTCAGCCGCTCCATTCTCCTTTTATACGAACCCATCCCGCGTTCTCCGCTTTCGCCCACACACTATTCGAGTACGATTGCGTACAGACGCTCCCATTTTTGAGAGACTAGAATCCACGCCCTTCGCACGTCGAAAATCTGTCATAGGAAGTAGTCTCGAAACTGCTGACCTATGAAGCAAAGCGCACGGCTGAAGTAACATTCAAACAAAACTTGGGGCAGGGTCGCTCTTCCTAAAGAACGCGCTCTCTGCCCATTTCTTCTGCGGCGGCAAACCTGCGCCGGGCGTCATCCTCTCATTAAATTTCCCTGACGATGCGGTTGACTCGTGCTGCGATTTAGCTTACATAATTCTAGCTCCCCGGCATCAAACAGCGCAGGTTTCGGTTATGAAAAATCCCTTCATCGCGTCGCTCCTCTTTTTTCTTGCCCTCGGCGGGTCGGGTTGCTCTAAACAACAAAAGGCCACGGCGAACGCAAACACAAACGTCGCTCCCGAAGCTACTCAAGCTCCCGTCGTCGCCAACACCAACGCGGAGGGCGAGTCAGCTTCCGGCGTCCAAAGCCCGCAGCCCGCCACCCCTGACGCGCAAGGCTATTACGCGCTCGGCATCGAACTCTACAAGCAGAATCGTGACGAACAGGCGGTGGAAGCCTTCCGGCAAGCGACTACGCTCGACCCCGATTTCGCCGAAGGCTTCATGAAACTCGGGCTGGCTTACAGGGCGCTCGGCAAGAAGGAGGAGGCCAACAAAGCATACGAGCAGGCCGTCAAAGGCTTTGAAAAATTGCTCGACCGCGAGCCGAAGAACGCGGAGGCGCAAATCAGTCTGGGCGAGGCTTACAGTCGTCTCGGCGACTACCAGAAATCCATAGAGGCTTATCGTCGCGGCGTGCGCCTCAAGGAACCCGAGGACAGTGCGACCTATTACGACATCGGGCTGGCCTACAATAAACTCGCGCGCTACACGGAAGCGGTCGGCGCGTTTAAAAAGTCTATCGAACTCGACCCGGACGACTACCGCGCGCAGGAAGCTCTGGAGCGCGCGCAGGCCGACGCCAGCCGCCAGCGGGCACGCATCGAAGAGGAAAAGAAGAAGCTGGAACGCGCGGGCAAGACAAGTTCCAACTCCAAGAGCAACGCCAACAACGCCAACAACTCGAACGCCAAGTCCCCGGCGTCGAGCAATAAGAACCAATCAAACAGAAACCAGTAAGAGCGCGTCGCAGAACTGCTCTGTTTTGCGCGTGCGTAATCTTCACTTTAACGCGCGCAGGTCTGCGCCCGCCCGCCGTCAATCGAATAGGTTGCGCCCGTGATCCACGCGGCGCGCTCCGAGGCCAAAAACAGGATCAACTCCGCGACCTCCTCCGCTTCCCCGACGCGCCCCAGCGGGTGCGTCCCGCGCGAATGTTCGAGGAACGCCGCATAAGCCTCCTCGTTCATGCCGCCGCGCCGGTGCACCTGCGTCCGCACGACGCCCGGGTTCACCGCGTTGACCCTGATCTTTTTGGCCGCCAACTCCAGCGCGGCGCAACGCGTCAACTGATCAACTCCGGCCTTCGAGACGCAATAGGCGAGGACGCCGGGAAACGAGCGCAAGCCCGTCACGCTCGAAACGTTCACGATGTTTCCCTGTCGCCGCTCAAGATGCGGAATCGCCAGTTGCATCAAATGAAAGACGGCGCGCAGGTTCACATCCAGCATCGCATCCCACGCTCCCAGCGTCGTGTTCTCAATCGTTCCGCTCGACAACACGCCCGCCGCGTTGACGAGTATATCCAGACTCTCGAAACGCTCGATTGTCTCGGCCACGGCGCGCTCCGCATCCGCCTCCCGCGTGACATCCGCAACGACGACGTATGCTGCGCCTCCGCGACTCTCAATCTCGCCCGCCACCCATGCCAGAGCTTCCTCATCGCGCCCGGCGAGCGACACGCGCGCGCCCGCTTCGGCAAACTTCAAAGCGGTCGCCCGCCCGATGCCCGAACTCGCACCCGTCACGAGCGCGACCCTCTCTTTCAATTCAACATCCATCTTCCAGTCTCAACCCTTCATCCTTCGATTGTTTCCAGACACTTCGTCCCGCGCACATTCCTAAACTTCCGCCCGACTGATTCTCACGCCTCTACTCCTCCGCCTCCCGCTCGCGCGCCAGCGTTTGAAATCGCGCCGCATCGTCCAGCATCCGCACGTTGTTGAAGAGCACATACGAGACGCCGCCCTCCGGCAGCATCGTGATGAGTTCCGAGAGTTCGTCGTCTTCGTACTGGTAACGCCAGCCGGTGCGACCGTGCAGGCGATAATAACAACGCTCCGGCGTCAGCGTGCGCGCGGCAAAGGGATCGACGACGTGTGTGAGGTCGAGTTCGCGGCATAGCTCTACGACCAGATGTTCCGGCCACTCACCGCGCGGCTCCCAGAGACAGGAGAGATTTCGCGGTCGTTCGATGCGCTCGAAAAACGCGCGCAAGTCGCGCACATGCTCGCGCGTCGGCGTGAAGCTCGAAGGACATTGAAACAGGAGGCGCGAGGCTTGCAGGGCTTCGGCGCAGGCGAGCGTCACCTCCCAGGCTGTCTGCACAATCGCCGTCGGTCGAAACGAACCTGCCTCCGCCCTTTCCGCGCCGGTCAAATCTCTTTTCAGACGCCGGTAGGTCGGGCTGCGCGCCTCGTGCGTGATGAGTTGCCACGCCTTCAACGTGAATTCAAAATCGGGCGGAGCCTCCGCGCGCCAGCGTTCCAGCGTCTTCACCTGCGGCGGCTGGTAGAACGTCTGCTGCACTTCTACAACCGGGAAGCGTTTCACATACTCGGACTGCGACAGCCGAAACCCGCAGCAGCCCGCTTTGATCACACGCCTCTCGCTTCTCTTCACCTGATTTGACGCTTAACTTTCCCCGACTCTAGCCGCGCGTCAACTGCCGATACTTGATGCGGTGCGGTTGATCGGCAGCCGCGCCGAAACGCGCGCGACGGTCGGCTTCGTATTCCGAATAGTTGCCCTCGAACCAGTAGACTTTGCTCTCGCCCTCGAAGGCGAGGATGTGCGTGGCGATGCGGTCGAGAAACCAGCGGTCGTGGCTGATGACGACGGCGCAACCGGCGAAGTTTTCCAAAGCCTCTTCCAGAGCGCGCATCGTGTTCACGTCGAGATCGTTCGTCGGCTCGTCGAGCAGGAGCACGTTCGCCTCCTGCTTCAACATCTTCGCCAGATGCACGCGATTGCGTTCGCCGCCAGAGAGCGCGCCCACCTTCTTCTGCTGGTCGCCGCCGGAGAAATTGAAGCGCGCCACGTAAGCGCGCGAGTTCACCTGCCGCGTGCCGAGCATCACGATGTCCAGACCGTCCGCGATCTCTTCCCAGATCGTCTTGTCGGGCGCGAGCGCGTCGCGGCTCTGGTCTACGTAGGCGAGTTTGACCGTCTCGCCCGTGCGAAAACTCCCGTTGTCCGGTTCCTCCTGTTTCGTGATCATGCGAAAGAGCGTGGTCTTCCCCGCGCCGTTCGGTCCGATGATGCCGACGATGCCGCCCGGCGGCAGCGAAAACGTCAGGTCGTCTATCAACAGACGATCCCCGAAGGCTTTCGAGACGTGTTCGGCCTGAATCACGATGTCGCCCAGACGTGGACCCGGCGGGATGTAAATCTCCAACTGCGAAGCGCGCGTCTGCGTCTCCTGACTCGCCAGAGCCTCGTAAGAGTTGATGCGCGCTTTCGATTTCGCCTGACGGCCTTTGGGCGACATCCTGATCCATTCCAACTCGCGCTGCAAAGTCTTCTGCCGTTCCGACTCCTGCTTCTCTTCCTGCGCGAGCCGCTGCCCCTTCTGTTCGAGCCACGACGAATAATTGCCCTGCCACGGAATGCCCTGTCCACGGTCGAGTTCGAGAATCCAACCGGCGACGTTGTCCAGAAAGTAGCGGTCGTGCGTGACGGCGATGACCGTGCCGGGATACTTCTGCAAGTGTTGTTCGAGCCAACTGACGGATTCTGCGTCGAGATGGTTGGTCGGTTCGTCGAGGAGCAGAATGTCGGGTTGCTGCAAGAGCAGGCGGCAGAGCGCGACGCGGCGTTTCTCTCCGCCCGAAAGAATTTTCACGGGCGTCTCCGGCGGCGGGCAGCGCAGCGCGTCCATCGCGAGTTCGAGGCGCGAGTCCAAATCCCATGCGTCCAACGCGTCGAGTTTCTCCTGCACTGCGCCCTGTCGTTCGAGCAGTTTGTTCATCTCGTCGTCCGACATCTCTTCGCCGAACCGCTCGTTGATCTCTTCGTACTCTTTCAACAGATCAACCGTCGCCTGCACGCCCTGTTCGACGATCTCGCGCACGGTCTTCGTCTCATCGAGGCGCGGCTCCTGTTCGAGGAAGCCGACGGTGTGGCCGGGCGAGATCACCGTCTCGCCGATAAACTCCTTGTCTGTGCCCGCGAGTATCCGCAGCAAAGAACTCTTGCCCGAACCATTGAGGCCGATGACGCCGATCTTCGCGCCGTAAAAATACGAAAGATAAATGTCTTTGAGGACGGGCTTCTTATCGTAAAACTTGCTCACGCCGATCATCGAATAGATCACTTTATTGGGTACGCTGCTCATAACTCTCTACACCTTCTCCTTAAGTAACTTTGCGAAAACAGCATTGCGAAATCATGCACAAATTTTTGACGCTCACGCTTCTATAACTTTACTGCGCCGGACTCGCTGGACTCGCTGGACTTGCTGGACAGGCGAACACGACCGCGCTCCCGACGCGAACGGGCGTAAGCGGCGTTTCGCCTTCAACCGCAACTTTATTGATGGCGTCCACCACGTCCATGCCTTTCGTGACGCGCCCGAAGGCCGCAAACGTGCCGTTCAGAGAGGCCGCCTCCGAGACGAGAATGAAGAAGTGCGTCGTCGCCGCGTTGGGACGGTCGGGGCGCGCCATCGAGACGACGCCGCGCACGTGTTTGACCTGTCCCGGCTCGTCCGGGATCGTGCGACGCGAACGCACGGCGAGCGCGGGCGTCAGGTTTTCGCGCGTCGAGAGGTTGCCGCCCTGTATGACGAAATTTTTGACGACGCGGCTGAAGGTCGTCGTGTCATACGCGCCTGTGGCGACGAGGTTCAGAAAGTTGCGGACGGTTTCGGGCGCAACCTCCGGCAGCATCTTCATCTCAATCGTGCCCGCCTCCGTCTCAAGCCTTACGCACTGCGCGGCCATCTGCTCAACCGTCGCGGCGTCAAACGGCTCTGCGGCGGGTGTCGGTTGTGGCGTGGGCGACGGACTCGCAGAGGGCGTCGGCGCAGGCGTGCTCGTCGCGGCGGGTTTCTGTGCGGGACGCGGCGTGCGTTTTTGTGCGGGCGATTGAGCAGCCAGAATAAGTATGGCGCAGAGCGCGAGGCTTGAGTTAAGAAGTTTTTTCATAGTCTCTTTATGTGAATTTGTGAATTACTGCTATATCATTAGCACAAAGCGCGTCGCTCATGCACGAGCCGGAAAGTGTGAAGCAGGCGAAAATCGGTTCCCTCGATGAAGCGAACGGGGCGTGCGCGCCGGACGAGAAACGTGGAGCACAGGTTGATGGAAGAATTGAGCTTACAGGAGAGATACGCGCCGCAGTCGGCCTGCTTCGGTTGTGGTCCGGCCAACGAACAGGGTTTGCGCATACGAAGTTTTCCGCACGGCGACGAAGTGGTTTGCGAATGGCAACCGCAGGCGCAACACGAGGCATATCCCGGCATGCTGAACGGCGGCATCATCGGCTCGCTCATTGATTGCCACGCCAACTGGACAGCCGCGTGGCATCTCATGCGCCGCGCCGGAACCGACTCGCCGCCCTGCACCGTGACGGCTGAATACTCCGTTAAACTCCTGCGCCCTACGCCGACCGATTCTTTCGTGACCATCAACGCACGCCTCATCGAAGCGACGGATAATCGCGCTATCGTCGAAGCCGAACTCGTGGCGGGCGGAAAAGTGTGCGCCACGGGGCGCGGAACATTCGTCGCTGTCAAGCCCGGCCATCCCGCCTATCATCGCTGGTAAATAAGCCGGCCTATGTAGTCGCTCCGTACTCTATGCGGCGAGTGCCTTCATTCGTTTAGAAGCGTTTCTCAAGTAGCTCGCGTGCTTTCGCGGCGGCTTCTTTGTGTTCGGGAATGAAAGCGGGGTGCGGCGTCATGTTGAGGATGAAGTTGATCTGCTGGCGCGCTTCATTCATGCGCTTGTTTCTCACGTAAGCCTCGGCCAGACGGAGACGGTAGAGCGCGTTTTGCTCTCCGTATTTCATGCCGCGCTCTAAAGTCTCGATGGCGCGCTTGGGATCGCCCCCGAGCATGGAGGGGAGTTCGAGGTCGAGGCGTCCGAGCACCATGAACGCGCTCCCGCCTTGAAAACCTTCGTCGAGTTTGAGGACGGTTTCCATCTCCTTGCGCAAACCTTCCGCCGCCGCGAGGCCATAGAGAGGTCCACGCGCCTGCGCGTAGCCGCCCTGATTTGCGCCGAGCCAGAAGTGGCCTTCGACGCGCTCCGGCTCAGCCCTCACCGCCGTCTCTCCGGCTTCGATGCCTTGTTGAAAAGCCTTTTCGCGCTCGGTCGCGTCGGTCGTTTTATCGCCGAGCGTGTAGTTGAGCCGCGCGGTACGCCACGTCACGTCGAAATTGCTGTAATCGACGGCGCGTGCGCGTCGCAGCAGTTCCAACCCCTCGCGCACGCGCGCCAGGTCTTCACGATCAGCATAACTTTGGTCGGCCTGCTGCAAGAGTTCCGCGCTCGGCTTGGTGTTCGAGGTGGGAGGCGCGGCGGGCGCGCTCTCGGAGGGCGCGGAGCAGGACGCGAAACAGAGCGTGCCTGACAGGATAAAGATCAACAGGGCAGCTTTTGCGCGGCGAGGACTCTTCTCTGTCATCAAATTTAAAATGTTCCTTTCTTTCGGTTCGGCTTGTACGCACGCGCATGTGTATGCGCCCGGTGATGTAATCCGCAAGCGACTTCGCTCCGCATGCCCTCGACGCCTTACAACTTCAGGCCGGGGCGCATCGAGCGTTCCTTATTCGCCGCCGTCTCTTCGACGGGTTCGAGTCGCCAGAGTCGCCTCACGGCCTCTTCGAGTTTCGCCCGATCATCCTGTGCGAGCGCATCTGCCCCTTGCGCGAGCCACTTGTCGGCCTCTTCCGGGTTGACGAAGCTGCGCCCCGGCTTTTGGAAGTAGTCGAACCACTCACGCCAGAACCACTCCTGCGCGTAGAGAATCTGCCCGCGCAGACTCTTCAGAGCGTTGTTGACCTTCCTGATTCCGCGCTGGTCGCGGCGTGCCGTCGCGCGTTCCATCTCGCGCGCGAGCGCACTGAAACGCGCCTTCTGCGACTCGTTCCCGTAATCGTCAACATACTTCTTCGTCTCCGAAGTGAGCGACTCGGCTTCCAGCACGCGGGAACTCTTTTGCTCGCCGCCGAAGCGTTTTTCGAGATTCGCCAGCCGCACGCGTATCTCCCGCGCACGCTCGACGATGCCCTTCGCCGCGTCAGCATCGAGCGACGCGCCCGTGCTTCTACGGATGATGATCTCGATGTCCAAATCTTCGATCTCGCGTCGCATGCGATCAATTTCGCCCTGCGGGCTGTTGTCGCTAGACTCGACCGGAGACTCTGTCTCCCCCTCGGAGACGAAGCCGGGCGACGCGGGCGTCTCGCCTTCTTCGTAGAGCACTTCCGGAAAATCGAAGCTCTCTTCGCCCGTCGTCGTATCGCCCATGAGCAATTGATCTTCGAGCGCGGTGAGGCGAAACGCGTAAGACTCAAGTTCGAGCGGGACGGATTCGAGCAGTTGCAGATAATCGGGTTCTTCGTCCTGCGGGATGTAGACGCGCTCGCTGAAATTCGCGTTGAGATGCGGGACGAAAACTTCCACGGTGATCAGGCGCGAGGCATCAATCCTGATATGCAGTTGAATCTCCGCGCCTTCGGGAATCGGACGACGGACATGATCGTTCCAGATGTGCATGTTGCCGACCCAGTTGTTCGCCTGCGGCTCGCTCAGGGCTTCGCCCTCCCAGAGTTTGATTGCGAGAGACGTTTCCGCGTCGCTCGGTCTGAGCGTCTTCGCGGCGCGATAGGAGACGGTCTTTTCGGCGGGCAGCAGCGTGCGGCGCGGGAAGATCGGGCTGAGTTCAATCGTGCCGTCGGCCTGTACCAACTCGACGGAGATCGTGTGCGGCAGAGGCGGCGCGCTGATCATCAGGCCGTGACGGACGGAGAACTCCGCCGGTTCAACTTCGAGAGCGCGCCCCTGTCCGTCGCGGATGCTGATCTGAAAATTGTTGTTCTTGCCTTCCTGCAAGACGAGCGGCATCTCGAAATAGTTGTCGCTGATGGCGTGCCAACCGCTCGTCCAAAAATTGTTGTCGGTATCAATCTTCACTTCGCGCGCCTCATTCGCGCGCGCACCGTCGAGTTTCCCCGCGACCGCCGCTTCCGTGGATGCGCTCACCGGATCGAAGGCGAGACGCAGGCGCAGCTTTTCCGTCGCGACGGCGACCTGCGCGGAAGATGCGGCGCGTTCGATGGTCGAACCGTAGATGGCCGCGCCGTAGGCCACGACCGTCATCGGGTCGAGCGAACTATCAACCTGCGCGCCGAGCCTCTCGTTGATCAGACGGCGCACGAAAGGCATCTGCGTGGGACCGCCGACGAGCAGGACGCGGTCGAGATCGCTGCCTTTGACGCGTGCGCCCGCGAGCGCGTCCGCCGCCAGTTGCAGGCAGCGCGCGACGAGCGGTTCGATCTCCGTCTCGATCTGCTCGCGGCGCAGGGGAAGCTCGGCTTCGATGAATGCGCCTTGCGCGTCTCGCCCAAGGTCTATCAGGCTGACGATAGTTTCGTCGAGCGTCGAAAGTTCGATCTTGGCATACTCCGCGATGAGACTTAATTTGCGCAGGAGGCGCCCGTCGGCTTGCGCGCCGGGCAGCGCGAACTGCGTGGCGAGATAGGGGAGGAAGATGTTCTGCACGATGAGGCGGTCGATATCTTTGCCGCCGAGATGATTGTCGCCCCTGTGTTCGAGCACGCTCAGACGCCCTTCTCGCGTGGAGACGACGGCGATGTCGAGCGTCCCGCCGCCGAGGTCGAAGACGAGCCAGCGCTGGTCTTGACTCTCCGGGCGCGCGCCGTAGGCGATGGCGGCGGCAATCGGCTCTTGCAGCAGAGGGTATTCGGCCAGTCCGGCGAGCGCGGCGGCACGCGCCGTCGCTTCGCATTGCAGCGCGGTGAAGGCGGCGGGCACGGTGATGACGGCGGCATTCGAGAGATCGTGCGCGTTCGTCTGCCTGCGGCGCGCATCGCCGAGCATGGCCTTCAAGACTTCCGCAGACAGTTCCTCCGGCGACATCGAACGACCGGAGGCCGGGAACTCCTGTTGAAACTTCTGCCCCATGAGACGCTTGAATTCCGCCGCCACGTTGTCGGGGTCTTCCGCGATAGCGTTGTAGGCGCGTCGCCCCACCATCACGCTGCCCGACCTCAACACTCTCACCACCGAAGGCGTGACGTTCATCTGGTCTGCGTTCTGAATGATCTTGAACTCGCCCGCATCGAGCCGCACGATGCAGGAGTTCGTCGTGCCGAGGTCAATGCCGTAGTTGATAAACTCGCTCATAAGTTACATAAGTTACATGCGATCCAGACGCGGTTAAATTCCCTGCCCGACAACGATCTGCCCGTGCCGCACGACACGACCGCGCCACAGGATGATCGGCGACACCATCTCGACGATCAACTTTTCCTCCGCACGCAAATTCTCGCCCGTTAAAACTTCGAGCACTTCGACCGCCATCCCCGGCTCATACTTTTGCCCCGTCACGTCGAGCGCGGCCAGTTCGCGTTCGGTCAGAAATTTTTGCAGGCGACGCGCGATGTGCCGCAACTTCGACGCACCCTTTTCCGGCGGCAATCCGGCGAGCCACTGTTCGAGCCGCCAGCTTTCAATCGCCAGTTCGACGAGCGAGTCGAGCGGGACATCGAGTTTGCGTGGAAGTTGGTCTGGGAGTTCCTGAGAAGCCATTTCGATGCCTGCCCGCGTCCTCGCACGAGCCACGAACGCTCGAACGAGTTAGTTTAACTATTAAGGCTCACGACGATTGCCACCGGCTACCGGGCGGTCGCCTTTGCCTGCGCTTGCTTTTTGACGTTTGACGGGCAGCCGCGCATCGAGCCACGCCCGGTAGCCTCCTTCGAGCACGGACGCGTCTTTAAATCCGAGAGCTTGAAGTTCGAGCGCGGCGCGTCTGGCGCTCTCCATATCGCCGCCGTAGAAGATAATGTGTTTATCCTTCGGCAGGCGTCCGGCGCGGGCGGCGAGTTCGCCCGCCGGGATCGAGATCGCGCCCTCTATGTGCTCGGCATCATAAGCATTTTTCGGGCGGACATCCACCACCACCGCCGTCTTCAATATCATTCCGACCTCCACCATGCTCGGCGGAGTGTGAAAGACGTGGTTATCGGGTTGAAGTTCAGGCGGAGGCGTGGGCGAAGATCGCAGCACACCGGCGTTGAAGTTCAAGGGCGGGAGCGCGCCCGTGCGGCGCGAGCCGGGGAGCTTATAAAAGCACCTGCCGACGAAGAGCGCGAGGAGGAGTAGGAGCGCAACTTTTAAGACCCGCGCGCCGCGCCCCTCGAAGGTTTTCGCAGCCTTCTCTTTCTGGATGTAGTTTATGAACAACTCCGGCTGCTTGACGGGTGGGCTGAGTAGCGCGCGGCGCACTTGATGCGCGTAGTCGCTGTCGGTCTTCGGCTCTCGCTCGCGCAGGTCGCCCGCCGCCGTCAGGTGCTCTTCAATCAAGAGGAGCGTCGCGCTTTCGGGCGGCGCGTATTGCCATGCGCTGCGCAGCATCTTCAATCTCGACGCCGGTTCAAACGCGCTCTCGAACCCGTCCGCCAACTCGTCCAGACCTTCCGCCGCGACCTCGAACACGCGCCGCGCGACGACGCTTTGCGCTCCCGCCAACTCGAAGACCTTTTTGAGCGCGGGCTTGACCTCTTCTTCAAAACGGGCGAGCGTGCGCTGGCACGTCGCTCGACGCTCTGCCACGCTTTGATTGCTTTTGACGTAGTAACGATAGACGCGAAACGCTTCGGCGAACAGCGCGTCGAACTCGTCTTCGACGGGCGCGAGTATCTGATTTTCGTATTCGTCGGCGAGGGTCTGCGGAAGCTCGGAGCGGCGCAGGATGGCAAGCGCGCGTCGCGTGAGCGAGTGGTCGGTGCGCAGGATGCCGTCCTGCGCAATTTCGGCGACGGGCGCGGTGACGAGCCGCCACGCACGCCCGCGCAAATTCCTGACCTCTGCAAAGGTCGTCACCTGCTCAAAGTCGCCTTTGAGATCGGCGGCTACGAGCAGCGACCAGAATTCTTTCGCTTCGATCAACTCTTTCCAGAGTGCATAAGTGCGCTGCCACTCGCCCGTTAAGCACAGTTCGGGATCGAGCCGGAGCATGACGGCGAGCGAGGCGAGCGCGATGTCGTGGCCGGTCGAAGGCTGCGGCGCGGCGCGCAGGCGCGCGATGGACTCTTGCAGCGCAGGGAGGCCGGGTTCAGCCGGTATATGCTGCGGGTCGAAGAACCAGTAGAAGCGTTCGTGGATTCGCTGCGCCGGGTCTGTGAGACGGCTCAAAGCATCGCGCACGCTGTTCTCCGTGCGTTCGAGCGAACCGAGCCAGGCGACGTGAGGCGCGGGCGTTTGCGTGACGCCCAACTTGCACGCGCGCCGGATGCTGGCAGCGGCGGCATAGACTTCCTTCTGCGTGGCATGACAGGAGAGGCCGAGGAGGCGAAAAGCGTTAGCCGCAAGCGGCATCAATTTTCGCTCGCCGGGACTCGCGCTTTGAGTCGTGCGCAGGAGATCGGAAGTCGTGGTCTGCATTTAAAGACTGGGCAAGAACTTCAAAGTGGATTGAGAAGACGACAACTGCCGGATACTTCTTCCGCCGGAGATGAAAGACCGCGATAAAAGAGCGCGCGAAATTTTACCACCTTCGCGCTGCTACAGGCTCGAAGGATTCGCTGTTTGCGATCAGAGAAAGTCCCGTGTCACACACAGCCATGTGTGGCACGGGACTTTGGACTCTCTGCACACCCATCAGCGGAAAGCTAGCGGGCAGGCGATCTTTTAAGTTCTCTTCGAGGCGAGCGTCTGCTCCTGCGCCAGCAATTTCGCTTTGCGCTCTGTGCCCCAACGATAGCCGCTCAAGCTCCCGTCTTCCCTGACGACTCGATGACAGGGCGTGACGAGCGCGACGGGGTTGGCCGCGCATGCTCCGGCGACCGCACGCACCGCTGTCGGCTGGCCGAGGCTTTCGGCCACTTCCCGGTATGAGCGCGTGCTGCCGAAAGGGATGCGTCGAAGTTCCTCCCAGACGCGCCGCTGGAAGGCCGTCGCGCGCACGTCGAGCGGGAGTTCCAGAGAAGTTTGCTGCCCGGCGAGATGGCGCAGGATCGCTTCAACGTATTCGCCGAGCGCGTGCGCGTCGCGGCTCAACTCCGCTTGGGAAAACTCCGCGCGCAGCGTCGCTTCAAGTTCCGCCTCCGTGTCGCCGAGCCTGACGGCGCATAAGCCGCGCGGCGTCGCCGCCACCAGTATGCGCCCCAGTTCGCACGGCGCGATGGTGAAAGTGATGTGTGCGCCCGCGCCGCCGCGCGCATAAGAAGCGGGCGTCATGCCGAGTTCGGCGTTCGTGTGTTCGTAGAGGCGGCTGCTCGAACCGTAGCCTGCCTCGTTCATTGCGTCTATCACAGATTCTCCTTTTTTGATTCTCGACTTGAACTGTTTGATCCGGTGCGCCACGCCGTACTGGCGCGGGCTGACGCCGACGATCTTCTTAAACTCGCGCTGCAAATGATAACTGCTCACACCGAGCCTCTGCCCGAGTTCGTTGAGCGACGGCCAGCCTTCTCCCGGCGTGGCGGCCTCGATCAGTCTGCAAGCCTGTTCGACCATGTCGAGCCGCGCATCCCGCGCGCCCACCTCGCGCGGACGGCAGCGGCGACACGCGCGAAACTTTTCCGCTTCGGCCTCGTCCGCCGAAGCGTAGAAGACGACCTGCGCGCGTCGCGGTCGGCGCGAAGGGCAGGACGGCTTGCAATAGACGCCCGTGGAGCGCACGCCGTAAAAGAATATCCCGTTGAAACTCGCGTCGCGCGTCTCCACTGCACGCCAGCGCGTCTCTTCCTCTATCGTCCTCAATTCGTCAAACAGAGTCTCTTCCTGTCCCATCGCGCTCACCTCCATGCACGCATCTTAACGCTCCCGGCCTGCGGCATCTATCCGCTTCTTGCGGTCAAACTTTTCCGGGTTGGGAACTTGAACGCTCACGCCGCCGTCCTTCTCGCCTCAAGTCGCCGGTAAAAAAAACTTTCGCACCGGTGATCCTCATTGACTCGATTTTCCGCGTTAGCATATGTAGGCGAAAATTGGCCGCAAAACCTCACGCACAAACCGGCTCAACTTTCTCCGGGGCGAAGAGACGCGCGCCCGGCATTACGAATATTTGACGAAACTTAATTCCGTCGTGTGGAAACTTTAGTTGCCACTATCTCTGCGAGATGATAAAAGGACGCGCGGCAATCAGCGGCAGCGATATTGCCGGACAAGTTGACCGACATAGCGACGCCGACGCGGCGCGCCCTTCCCGTCTCAGGTTTTTTCCGGAGGTGTGTTCCCACCACAATGCCCCGGTAGTGTTAGAATACGACCGGCCACCCTCACAGGCGGGTGGCCGCTGCATTTTTACCGTCGGAAAATTTAACGAATTAACGATCCTGCTCGTTCTTGAAGGGAGAATGAAGAGATGCCCGAATTGCGTGGGACGCTCGCGACGCCGGAAGTGAAGGCGGAATGGGAGCGTGCCTATGAGCTATACCGAGAAGCCCCCGGTGCGCCTTACGATAAGAAACTTGACCGCACCGAACGCATCAGCTAC
>DASWNS010000495.1:0-13333 GCA_036399115.1 Pyrinomonadaceae bacterium
ATTGGGGCGAGCGGCGATCTGGATCGCCGCTCGCCCTTCTTCTTGCCTGTGCCGGAAGCTGCAAAGTAAGTTAAGATGAGCCTGTCGCCGGATGTCCATGCCCGCTCGAATTTCAATTCCCAGATACACGATGAACAGCAGTCTCAGAGAAAGCCGCGTCGCTCCGCTAAACAGTCCGCGCGCCTTCGGGTTCGCGCGCCGTCTCCACGTGCTCACGTTGCTGCTCGCGATCCTGCTCGGCGCGTCGCATGGCGCGTGGGCGCAGAAGAGCGAGGCGCAGAAGTCGCGTGCGCGAAAGTTGCCGTCGCCGGATAAGATCGTGAGCGACTATCTGAAAGCCGTCGGGGGACGAAAACGGCAGGGCACGATCCTTGATGCGACTTACGAATGGAACGTGCAGCAAGGCGCAGACGCCGCCGCGCGCGGCACGGCGCGCACGTACACGAAATTTCCCGCCTCGACGCGCACCGACATCGCCATTGACGGCGACGAGTCGAAGGCGGCGGCCAACGCGCGCTCCGCCTGGTTGCGCCCCGCCGGAAGCGAATTGCGGACGCTGACCGACCGGGAAGCCAACGTCGCCAAGTTGCTCTCCGCGCTCGATGCGAGCCGCCTCGTGGATTACAAAAAACAGGACGTGCTCGCGCGCACCATCGAACTCTCGGAGGGCGGCAACAACATCGAACGCGCCTACGTCATCGAATTTTCGAGGCGCAACGGCGCGTGGCTGCGTTACTGGTTCGGCGTCGATAGTAAGTTGCCCCTGCAAGTCACGGACGACTCGCGCGAACTCAACATCCGTTACAAAGATTATCGCGCCACGCAGAACGGCGTGCTCGAACCGCACCGCATCGAGATCAGGCGGCGCGACGCCCCGCCGCTGGCCTTCACCTTGAACGGCGTGCGCTACAACACGGGACTGGCCGACGCGCTCTTCGAGCCGCCGAGCGACCTCTCTCTGAATATCGCGGAGTTGCTCCGCGCCGTCGCAAGCAATCAGGCGCAACTCGACCGTCGCGTGAGCGATTACACTTACACACGCAAAGAGACGCAGCGCGAGTTCGACGGCAAGGGTCTGGTCAAGACGGAGAAGGTCGTCGTTCACGAAGTCTACCCGGTGGCGGGCGGCGGGAGCGTGCTCAAGTTGATCAGTGAAGACGGCGTGCCGCTCTCGCCCACGCAGTTGGAGCGGGAAGAGAAGCGCGTGGTGGAAGAGTTGGCGAAGCTCGAACGCGAGAACGCCAGGCGCAGAGAGAAGCGGGAACGCGAACGCGCCGAGCGTGAGCGCAAGCGCAAAGATGCGGGCGCGAGCGGCGAGGGCGCGACGACGGAGGAGAACGTGGGCGTCGCGGTCTTTTTGCGTGCGTGCGAATTCGTCAGCCCGCGCCGCGAGCGTTTTCAAGAACGCGACGCCATCGTCTTCGACTTCCGCCCGCGTCCCAACTTCAAACCCTCCACGCGCAGCGAAGCGATGGTCGCCAAGCTGGCGGGCGTCGCGTGGATTGATCCGGTGGACAGACAGGTGATGCGTCTGGAAGCGCGGCTCGCCGAAAGTTACAAAGTCGGCGGCGGGCTGTTCGTCTCGGTGCGCCCCGGCTCGGCGGTCGTCATCGAACAGACGCGCCTTGCCGACGGCGTCTGGCTCCCGCGCTACTCGCAGATCAACGCCGCCGCCAAACTCTTTCTCTTCGCAGGCTTTCACCTCGACGCCACGCACGAATACAGCAACTACAAACGTTTCAGCACAGTCGTCGGCGACGCGCAGGTTGATGCGCCGCCCGAACCTGCTGCGACGCCGCCTGAGAAGCCTTGAGTGGTCTTTGCGGGTTCGTTAGAAGTTTAGAATGAGCGGAAGATTTGGAGCGCGTCGGGGAAGTCTGAATAAGGCGGGCGGTATTGAAAATAATGGATGAAGTAATAGTCATCGGCGGCGGGTTCGCGGGAGATGAGGCGGCGTGGCAGGCGGCGCAGAATGGTGCGCGCGTGCGGCTGTACGAGATGCGTCCCGTGCGGCAGACGCCCGCGCACCGGACGGAACAGTTGGCCGAGATCGTCTGTTCCAACTCGCTGAAATCCGACGAGCCGGGCACTGCGCCCTACCTGTTGAAGGAAGAGTTGAGGCGCGGCGGTTCGCTCGTGCTGGAAGTCGCGGCGGAGACGCGCGTGCCTGCGGGCGCGGCGCTGGCGGTTGACAGGCACCGCTTCGCAGCGTTGATCACGCAGCGGATCGAGGCGCATCCGAACATCACCCTCATTCGTGAAGAGGTGACGCGCATTCCAGACGACGCTGCCGTCACGATCATCGCGGCGGGGCCGCTCTGTTCAGACGCGCTCGCAGAAGAGATCGTGCGCCTGACGGGCGACGGGCAACTCTACTTCTACGATGCCATCGCGCCCATCGTCGCCGCCGATTCGATAGATTACACCATCGCGTTTCGCGCCGCGCGCTACGACAAGGGCGGTGATGATTACGTCAACTGTCCCTTTGATGAAGAACAGTATCGAGTCTTTTACGACGCGCTCGTCGAAGCCAGGAGCGTGCCGCTGCAACGCTTCGAGGAGACGCGCTGGTTCGAGGCGTGCCTGCCCGTCGAGGAACTCGCGCGGCGCGGCTACGACACGCTGCGCTACGGCCCGTTGAAGCCGCGCGGCCTGCGCGACCCGCGCACCGGAAGAGAGCCTTTCGCCGTCGTCCAGCTCCGGCAGGAAAACTTGATGGCCGACGCCTACAACCTCGTGGGCTTCCAGAATCATCTACGTTACGGCGAACAGGCGCGCGTAATTCGTTTAATTCCGGGGCTGGAACGTGCAGAGTTCTTGCAGTACGGGCAGATTCATCGTAATACTTATATACGCGCGCCGCGCGTGCTCGCCGCCACGATGCGGATGCGCGAGCGTCCGGAAGTATATTTCGCCGGACAGATCAGCGGCGTCGAAGGTTACGTGGAATCGGTGGCGACGGGCTGGCTCGCGGGCATCAATGCGGCGCGGCAACTGACGGGAAAGCCGCTCGTCGAAGCGCCGCCGAAGTCGGCCATCGGAGCTTTGGCGCGTTATGTCTCCGCCGCCGAGACGGACAATTATCAACCCGTCAACATTACCTTCGCGCTCCTCGAACCGCTGCCCGAAGCGGATCGCAAACGCGTCCGGCGCAAGCGCGAGCGGCATCAACTTCAGGTCGAACGAGCATTAACAGAGTGGAACAACTGGCTGCACCATCTTCACACGGACGACTCCGGCACCGGAACTCCTATCACGCCGCCGCTGGCAGCGGTCGTCTGAGGGCGCGACGACAACCGCGTGCGTGCAGCGCGGCGCAGAGCAAGCTTGCGTCGCCGTCCGGTAGCCGCCGCAAGGCGTCTCTCTTCGTCCTCGCCGCGATCCTCTTCGCGTTCGCGCCGCTGTGGCCGCTCAAGGCGCAATCGGGTCGCCGCCGCCCGGAGCCTTCCGCCACGCCCGCGCCGAACACGCAGCGACCGCGCCGCGCCACGCCCGCACGCCCCGCAGAGAACGTCCCCGGCCAACCCGCGACGCCCGATGCGCCGAGCGCCAACACTATTACGCCGACGCCGACGCCCGCGCCGGACAACAACATAACGCGCACGCCGCAGCCGACCGGTGCCGCCACGCCGCAAACTCCGCAGTCTGACGAGTCGGTCGAAGTGGACGACGGCGACATCGTGCGCGTGAGTTCGAATCTCGTGCCCGTCTCGGCGACCGTTACGGACACGCGCGGCAAAGCGATCACCGATCTCACGGTTGACGATTTCGAGTTGCGTGTTGACGGGCAGCCGAAGCCCATCGGCGGCTTGAGCCACGCCGAGACGCCCGTGCGGATGGTGATGCTGTTTGATAACAGCGACAGTATTCGTTCGTCGCGTGAGTTTGAAAAGCAGGCCGCGATCCGTTTCTTCAAGAGCGTGCTGCGTCCGGTCGATCAAGCGGCGATCTATTCGGTCGGCACCGTCTTCGACCTCGTGCAGCCTTTGACGAACGACGTGCAGAGACTCGTCCGCACCATCGAACGCTTCGACAAGCCCGAAGGCGCGACCAAACTCATGGACGCAATGGCGCACGCCGCCGAATACCTGCGCCTCGTGCCCGGACGCAAGGTGCTCGTCATCGTCTCGGACGGCTCCGACACCATCAGCGATCTCACCTACGACGAGACGCTGCGCCGCGTCCTCGCCGCCGACTGCCAGGTCTATGCCGTGCAGACGGGAGTTTTCGAGAGCGCGAACCTGTACGATTTGATGGCCGTGCGGCGGCTCGAAACCTTTTCCGACCGGACGGGCGGCGCGGTCTATATCCCGAAGAGCACCGCCGAACTCGATTCCGCCTTCGCCCAAATTTCGGCAGACCTCGCGCAACAGTACGTCCTGAGTTACTACCCGACCGACGAGGGGCGCGACGGGCGTTTCCGCGTCATCAACCTGCGCGTCAAGACGCGACCTAACCTGCGCGTGCGTGCGCGGCGCGGCTACTACCCGCGTCTCAGCGCACAGCAGTTGTCCGCGCTGCCCGAACACTTCACGAGCACGAGCGACATGCAGCAGGAGGCTGCGAGTGGTAGTTCGCAGTCAACGCAGGCCGACCCCGCCTTCACGATTTCGCGCGAGTTGGCGATCCGTCAAGCCCGCTCCACCATCACGCTCGGCAGTCCCGCCCACGGCAGCAAGAACATGGACGCCGAGACGAGCGGCGACCCACCCACGCGCAACGAGTTGGATGTCCGCGTCAGCCCTGCGGCGAAGCCTCTGGAGCCGAAAGCAGCGCCGAAAGCAGAGCCGAAGGCGGAAGTGAAGACGGAACCGCCGCCCGCTCCGCAAAGCGAAGAGTCGCCGCCTGAGTCGAGACTCGCCGTGCCTGACGCGAAGCCGTCGCCGCCCGTCACCGCGCCGTCTCGCCAAGCCTCAACCGACCCGAATCCGACACCCACACCCGCTCCGACAGCAACGCAGAGAACACAGACAGCCGCTCCCGAAAAGGGTTCGGGCACCACCTCGCCCGCAGCTACGACGCAGCCTTCGCAGCAGTCAACGGACGGGGACGCGACCAAGACCCCGCTCAACGTGGGTCTACTCAACTCGAAAGCCCTGAGTCTCCCGAAACCGCTCTACCCGGAGGCGGCGCGGCGCATGCGGCTCGAAGGCGCGGTGCGTGTGCTGGTGTCGGTTGACGAGAGTGGTAAAGTTGTTTCCGCACGCGCCGAGAGCGGGCACATGATATTGCGCGGGGCGGCAATTGAGGCCGCCCGGCAGGCGAGATTCGCGCCCGTGCTGGTTTCCGGCCAGCCCGTGCCCGTCTCCGGTTTCATCACTTACACCTTCGGACTCTAACGCTAGACGCCATCGCTATGATCGAACAACTCTTCGAACAGTTCTTCGAACACCTGCGTTACGAACGCAACGTGAGCGAGCACACGCTGCGCAACTATCGCATCGACCTCGGCCAGTTCTACGATCATCTCGCGCCCGCCGATGCGACGACCGGCGCGCGCCGCGAGTTCGACCTCAAGCAGATCGATCACATCACGATCCGCGAATGGCTCTCGACGCTGCACGCCGCCAACAAAAAGAAGACTTCCATCGCGCGCAAACTCGCCTCCTTGCGCACCTTCTTCCAGTTTCTTTTGCGCGAGGGCGTCGTCGAGATGAACCCCGCCAAACTCGTCTCCACGCCGCGTCTGGAGAAGAAACTTCCGAACCATCTCTCCATCGAAGAGGCCGTCCGCTTCATCGAAACGCCCGACACGGAAACCGATCTCGGCAAGCGCGACCGCGCCATCCTCGAATTTCTCTACGGCACAGGGATGCGCGTCTCCGAACTCGTCAAGCTGGATTTGCGCGACATCGATTTCAAAAACAAGATGGTGAAAGTTACGGGCAAGCGGCGCAAACAGCGCATCGTGCCCTTCGGCGATCCGGCCTTGCACGCCCTGATGCAATACCTGACCGTGCGCGGCGCGTTCCTCAACAACGCGCCCCTTGCCGAACGCGACGAGCAGGTAGTCTTCCTCAATTATCAGGGCACGCGCATCACGACGCGCTCCGTCGGGCGCATGGTGGACAAGTACATCACGATCTGCGCGGGCATCCACAACATCAGCCCGCACTCGCTGCGCCACTCCTTCGCCACGCACCTCCTCGACGGCGGCGCAGACCTCCGCCACATTCAGGAGCTACTCGGCCACGCGCGCCTCTCCACCACCCAAATCTACACGCACGTCTCCATGGAAAAATTGATCGAGGTCTACGACAAGTCGCACCCCAAAGCCTGAGAGCAGTGACAAGTGACGGGTGACAAGTGACGAGAAAAGGGCAAGTGAAAAGCAGTAAATCGTGAATCGTCAATCGTGAATAGAGAGAAGCTGTCCTCTTCTATTCACGATTTACGATTCACGATTTACTGCTTTTGTTTTAACTCGTCACTTGTCACTACAAAGTCGAGATGTCGTCGAGTCCCTGTTGGGCTTCGAGTTTGGACTGGCAGGCGGCGTCGTAGCGCGCGGTGGGAACGGCTTCGAGGCGGCGTTCGTCAATGGGTTTGCTGCAACTTTGGCAGATGCCGTAGGAGCCTTCTTCGATGCGGAGCAAGGCTTGATCAATATCGGCCACGGCTTGCGACTCGCGTTCGCCGAGGCGGAGTTGGAGTTCCTGATTAACGTCTTGCAGCGACATATCGACGCTATCTTTCACGCCGTCGTCCGCGATCATGTCGAGCGCGGCCTGCTGGTTGTCTCGCACATGTTCCGTGTGCTGGCGTAGCTGCTTCGTCAGGATGCCGCGAAAATGTTCTAAACGATCTGCGTCCATTAAAGTATTGCCCCCCGAGGTAGAAGGAAGTTCGTTCGCTTCCGATGTATTGTGGATTCGAGCAGGCGGATTATAACACAGACGGCTGCGCCCTCGGCGTCGCTGCGCGCGCAGGCGCGACGGTGGCAATTTTTCTGTGCGCGGAAGCGAGAAAATAGTCGGCGTCGAATCTCCCGCCCCGTCAATTTTAGGTTTACTTTATGCTCCGGCTACAGTACTTTGTCACTCACCTCACTACGCTGCACGGCTGGCCTTGAAGAACTTTGCAAGCGGCGTGACCCCTGCTCGAAGTATACTCCCGAACTTGAAAAAGAACTGTCTCCTGTTAAGCATAACCTTCGCGCGGCGAATTGTTTCCTCTCAATTCTGCCGGAAAGGAGTCTCACCTTGGATGTGCGAGTACAAAACGTTGTGGTTCTCATGCGACGGGATTTGCGCACTAAACTCACGCTGCACGACATGGCGCGCGCCGTCAATTTAACCACTTTTCATTTCTGTCACCTGTTCAAAGCCGAGACAGGCCGCAGCCCCGCCAAATATCTCAAAGCCCTGCGGCTCGAACGCGCACGCGAATTGTTGGAAACAACTTTCCTGAGCGTGAAAGAGATCAGGGCGCTCGTCGGCGTCAACGACGAGAGCCACTTCGCGCGCGATTTTCGCAACGCTTACGGCCTCACGGCGCAGCAATACCGTGAGCAGTTTCTCGGACTCGACGCGCAGAAAAAAGATGAGGCCGAACAGACCCAGAGCGGCTCTTAAGATAGCAATTGCGAACCTGACCTGCACGGCTTGCTTGCGGCGACGGCGACGTTCTCAACTCTGCTGCTAAACGCGCGGCGCACGCCAAACGTCGAATGCGTGGAGCGTGCGCGACGATCTCATCTGAGACGGAAGAAGGGCGGCGAACATCTCAAGTTCGCCGCCCTTCGTTTCAACCATCCGCCACTCGCTCTAAAAGTTAAACTTCAATCCGGCCTGCACGAGACGTGGGCTGCTTGGCAGGATGCCGCGCGAGCGGTCAACGATGTAGGTGCGGTCGAAGAGATTTTTGGCGGTGACGAAAAAAGTCGAACGCATCTGCTCAACCTTGTAGTTGACGGCTGCGTTCCAGACGGCGTAGCCGGGCACGGGGCCAAGTTGCCCGTCGGCGCGCGGCGAGGTGCGCAAATTCAGATCGTCGCCGAACTGCCTGCCGACATAGACTCCTTCGAGCAGTGCGTCGATGCCGACCGGATGCGAGTAGCCGATGTTGGCGTTCAGCAAATTCTCCGGCGCGTAGGGCAGGCGATTGCCTGTGATCGAGACGCCCGTGAAGCCACAGATGTTGCTGAATCGCGTGCCGGTGTACTTCGCGGTGGGGAGGAAGGTGTAGGCCACGCGCAGGTAGAAATTGTGACGGTTGCCGAGGAGCGCGCCGGAGTCCACGCGCCCCGTGAATTCCGCGCCTTGATGAAGCGTCGAGCCGCCGTTGGTCAGCGCAGACCCGATGCCGCCCGCGAGAGTCGCCGGAACAATCTGATTCTCGTAGTTCATGCGAAACAGCGTGGCTTCAAAACGGAGGCCGCGATGCGGCGCGGCGCGCAGTCCGAGTTCGTAGTTCCAACTGAGTTCGGGGTCGAGTTCGATGCTCCCGCCCGTGGTGTTGTTGATGATGTCTTCGGTGCGCGGCGGCGCGAAGCCTCGATGCACGCCCGCGAAGACGGTCAACCCCGCGTTCGGCTGGAAGGAGACGCCGATGCCGGGCACGACCTGCGTGAGAGAAGTCCGGCCTGACACGCCAAGCCCGCCGTTGGCGAGACGATTCGTGCGCTCGAATCCGATGTGCTCGATGCGGACTCCCGGCGTGATGGTGAATTTCTCGAAGAGCAAACGGTTTTGCACAAAGGCGGAATAGGCTTGATTGCGCCGCTCGTTATTTTCAGCGATCACGCCGTCGCGCGAATTCGGCAGATCGCCGTTCTTCTGTAGACGTTCCTGCGTCTCGTAATGCGCACGCACGCCGAAGTCCGTCTCGCTCCTGACGCCGAAGAGATTGTGCCGGACGTTCAAGCGCGGCTCGACGCCGAAGAAATAGTATTTGCGCAGACGCCCTTCGTTGCCGCAGGTCGTGTTGAGATCGGCGAAACTGCGGCAATCAGGATCGACGTTCAGACGGTTGGGACGCTGCGCGGAGTTGCTCGACTGTCGCCACCAGTGGCGGCGAAAATATGAGCCGTAAAAGTTGGTCGAAAGCGTCGTGTTGGAGTTGAAGACGAAGGCGTGCGTGGCCGACGCGCCAAAGCGGTCGCCGAAGAAGTGGTCGTTGAAGAACGGATTGCCGCGCGGGTTTGCGGCGTACTCGGCCTCGGTCAGCCCGGAATATGAGACTTGCGAACGCTCCCTGTAAAAGTTGAACTTGGTGGTGAGCGCCTGCCGCGTGCCGATGGCCGTGACGGACTTGAAGTTGAAGTCGGAGAGGCCGGAGCGGTGCTGGTCGCGTGCGCCCTCGCCCTGTTTGCGCGTGAAGTCGAAGAGCAGTCCGGTGTTGCCGTACGTGCCGCCGTAGTTGAGGTGGCCGTTGAAGTAGTCGCGGTTGCCGCCGATGAGCGTGAGGGAGCCGGAAGTTTTTTCGGGAGGCGTGCGCGTGATGTAGTTGACGACGCCGCCCACGGTCTGCGGCCCGTACACGATCTGCCCGGAGCCTTTGAGCACCTCGACGCTCTCGAAACGATCGATGGGCGGGTGATAGTAGGAAGCGTTGTCGCCGTAGGGCGCGTAGGTGAGCGGGATGCCGTCTTCGAGGAGCAGGACTTTGGTGGAGCGCGTCGGGTTCAAACCGCGCAGGCCGATGTTCGGGCGCAACCCGAAACCCTCTTCGTCGCGCACGTTCACGCCCGAGAACTTGCGCAAGGCTTCGCTCGAAGTGAAGACGCGGCTGATTTCGAGCATCTCCCGTTCGAGCACTTCAACCGAACCGGGAATGCGCTCGACCACTTCGGGAACGCCCGCGATGCGGCTCGACGTGACGACGACCGACTCGGCGAGGGAAGCGGCCTGCAAAGTGAGTTCGATGTTGCTCTCCGCTCCGGCTTTGATTCTTATCACCTGGTCTGCGAGCGCGAAGCCGCGCCTCGTCGCACGCAGACGGTAAGAGCCTGTGCTCAGTCCTTGAAAAGTGAAAGCCCCTGCGGCGTCCGTGTTCGTCGTGCTCTCGTCGTTCCTGTGCTCCTGTCTGAGCGTCACGTTTGCGCCTTCAACCGCCGCCCCGAATTGATCCAGCACATGCCCGGACAACGAGACGCCACTCGACTGAGCCGCCGCGCTCCAACTACACACGCACATCACCACGAGCGCGAACACACCACACAGCAATCTACGCGAGGCCGCACTCCCCACACACGCCGTCCACATAATTTCTTCCCCTGTCAGGATTTTGAAGATGTTTAGAACTTCGGGTTGTCTGAAATTGAAAACGACTTTCAATTTCGAGCACGGTGGAAGTTAAACCGTGAAGCGTTTTCTGTCAAGCAAAACTATTGAACGAGCGTTTGACTTAAGGGAATGGCTGCTTCTGTAGCCGTGGCGGGGGCGACATGTCTATAGCCCACGCGGCGCGAGGCGGAGCAGTAAGTGTCTCTAATAGATCAAGCCCGGAGTGGCAAAAGATTCTTAGACTCGAATCTCTTTCGCGCCTCCGGGGTTGCTCAAATTTATTCTCACATCTCTCCCGCCGCTTAAGCTGTGGGCTACAAATATAACGTCCCTGCCGGGCTAAGAGAGCGGGGCGGTTTTGTGTCTGCGCTTGATGTTGCCCGGTGGCGCGATGTGTCGAGAGGCTTCGTGCCAGTGTGTGCGGGCGAGGGTTAATCTTGGCCGCAGAGAATCTGTGCGGCGAGCAGGGGGATCATCAATTCGTGATGGCCTGTGATGGAATAGCCGCGCCCTGCGCCGTCGCTGGTGGGGCGGCGGACGACGTTTGTGAGCGGGCGATAGGATTGGATGAAGTCGAAGTTGGCGGTGGTGAAATCGGCGAGCGGGTGCTTGAGATTGCGCACGAGCGTGACGGCCTTCAAAAATATTTCCGGCAAGACGACCGCCGAGCCGATGTTCAGATAGACGCCGCCGCCGTGCATGCGCCGGACCAGTTCTGCCAGCAGGCGAAAATCTGTGTGTGATGTTTCGCCGAGACTCGCGCCGTGCGCCGTCGGGTGAAAGTGCGCGATGTCTGCGCCGATGGCGACGTGCGCCGTGAAAGGCAGGCGCGACTCGTAGGCTGCGCAGAGCAGCGACAGCCCTGCGTGCGGCGGATTGAGTTCGGTGAGGGCGCGTCCCAACGCTTCGCCGAGTCCGAGACGGTCACGCGCGCCCGCTTGCGCCGCATCATTCAAAAGTCTGCCCGTCTCTTCCGCCGCGCCGAACGCGCCTTCTCCGAGCGTGGCATCGACATCTTCGGACGTTGAACCGGCGAGCGCGATCTCCGCATCGTGGACGAGCACCGAACCGTTCGCGGCGATGGCCGAGACGTAGCCGCGCTTCATGAGATCGATGATAACGGGCGCGAGTCCGGTCTTGATGACGTGGCCGCCGATGCCCCAGATGATGGGTTTCTGCAACTCTCGCGCGCGGCGCACCTGCGCGGCGACCTCTCTGAGAGAACGCACGGCGAGGATGTTTGGCAGCGTGCTTAGAAAATCACGAAGGGTGGAATCAACTGCGGGGGCTTTGGCAAAGTCCGCCGTTGCCACTTTGCTCGGGCGCGAGGCGAGCGGGTAGGTGCTGACCTTCTCAAGGTCGAGCGGGCGCAAATCTTCGTCGTAAATTGACACGGCTGCGAGTCGTTCCTTCTTCAATCCCCGGCTTGCCCGGAGAGCATCCCTTCCGCGAGTTCGCACAGGATGCGGCCAAACAGGTTGTGCGTCTCCCGTGTGCGCTACGGAAAGATGCGGAGATGAGCGCGGCGGCGCGTTCTACTTCGCACGCGTGCTCCGCGAAGTGACGTTGTTCGACTTTGACCTTCGCGGCGACCAACACCGGGATGTGGTTCGAGCATACTTTGTCCCGAGACGAGAGAGGGCAAGGACGGAGACGGGGCGGCTCGTTGCGCGGTCAACTCGCCGCCCCGTTTTTAAAACTTCACTTCTCGAAACTTCACTTCTCGAAACTTCACTTGCTGAAACTTCACCTACCGAGAATGCCCGGCAGGAATTCTCTGATCACGTTGGAGAGCGCGCCGGTGACGAAGGACATGCCGAAGCGGCGGAAGGTGGCGTCGGTGCCGATGCGGTCGCGTCCGGGCGTGCTCTGCTCCCAGAGGTTCGAGAGCGCGCTGCCGGAAAGTTGTCCGGCGAAGCGCGAGTAGTTGGGCTGGTGTCTGCCGTTGTCGCCACGCGTGATGAAGACGCGGCTGGCGGCGTGGAGCGCGCGCGCGGCGACGCCCCTGGTGCGGTCTGCACGCTCGTAGCGCGGGTCTTGTTTGAACAGCGAAGCATAGACGCCGTTCGAGAGCAGGACGGTCGTGCTGCGCCTGCCGAACTTGATGGCGAAGCGCGAGAGGCCGTCGGCCACGCGGTCGTCCGTGTCCTTGTGCGGCAGGTCTTCTTCGCCCCACTCCGTGAGCACCGCGCTGGCGAACGGCAGGGCATAAGCCTGCGGGGTGAGAAAGGCCGACCTGAACGCGCGCCGCATTTTCTGGTTTGAAGTCAGCGGCGTGTAGGTTGCAGTTGCCGCCTGGCCGCCGGGGTTCGTCTGGTTGGCGAATGAGTCTGACGACGACCGAGCGTTTGCGTCGAAGGCGAAAGAACGCGCCGCGCCCGTTTTAAGTTCGCGCGGGGAAGAGATAAGACTTGCGTGCTGAGACGTGAAAGAAGTGCGCTTGCGCGCGTCGAGCAGTTCGACGCCCGGACGTTTCGCCGCGTCACCGTTCACGACGGACGACTGTTCACACGCCTCGTCTCCGGCGGTCGCTTTTTCTCCGGTGGTTGCGACCGCTTGTGCCGGGGGCGGCGCAGTTTGAGTCGCTTGAGAGAAGGCGTGTGGCGTGTTTGTCAGGGCGAAGATTAACTGTAGGAAAATTACGGGCAAGAATGCCCGGATACGAAGATTTGTCACCGAGTTTCTCCTTGTTATCGGGTGCCGCTGGCGTCGCTTCGCAGGGGGAGCGACAGGCTTTAGCACGTTGCGGACTGGCAACATGCTACCCGCCGGAGGCCATACATTTCAAGCAATCTTTTTTGTTGCCCGCGCCGTCACGGTTTTTCCGTTGCGCGGCGACTTCTGTTCGTTGTTCGCGTGGCCGTCGAGGAGGGGCTTGAGCGCCTGCCCGGTGTGGGATTTTTTGACGCGGGCAACCTCTTCGGGCGTGCCGCAGGCGACGACGCGACCGCCGCCCGCGCCGCCTTCGGGGCCGAGGTCGATCACGAAGTCGGCTGACTTGATCACGTCGAGGTTGTGTTCGATGACGAGGACGGTGTTGCCGAGCGAGACGAGGCGTTGGAGCACGTCGAGCAGTTTGTGTACGTCTGCGAAGTGGAGGCCGGTGG
>DASWNS010000496.1:0-1872 GCA_036399115.1 Pyrinomonadaceae bacterium
GCCCGCGTTGAAGATCAGGATGCCGGGATTGACGAAGTTGGCCTGTCCCTGCGTCTTGCTGCTGCGCAAACTCGGCAGGATGCTGTTCGGCTCGACGAGCGACACGCCTGTCTGCGTCAGGCGGATGGCCGAACGGTTCCAGAAAGAGAATTGACCGCCGATGAAATTCGGATCGTCGAAGATGGAATCGAAGCCGCTCGCTTGCGAGTCGGTCGGGTTCTTGTCGCCCTGCGCGAAGAAGCCGGAAGTCTTCAGGCGAAAGAAATCGCGGTCGTAACTGATTTCGAGCGCGGCCATCTGGCTGCGGATGTTGACGGGGCGACCCGCAATCGGATTGTGCGTGTCGCGTCCGAGGGCGAGATAGTAGGAGTGCGAGAGATTGAAGCGACCGAGCGTGCCGCCGCCGAGATGGCCGTCGCCGGAGAAGCCAAGGTATCCGACCTTGACGCCGTGTGGCCTCACGTCGCCGACGAGCGCGGGGCGCACCTGAAAGCCGTTACGGTCGAACTTGCGCGAGGGTCGGTCGTCGTTGAAGAGAAAACTGACCTGCGCCGTGTAGCCTTTGCGTATGAAGTCCTGCCGGTAGAGGTTGGCGATGTAGACGTTTTGATGGCGCGTGTCGAAACGGTTGAGGCCGCTGTTGGTGTCCTTTTCGAGTTGGGAAAAATAGGCTGCGTTGAACTGGTATTGATTGTTGGCGAAGCCGCCGAAGAGACGCGCACCGAGATTGTTGTCGGAATAGATGAAGCCGCGAAAATCGGAGACGAACGGCTGAATCCCCGCGCGCACGGAGACGAAATCGAAGTTGGCATTCACGTCTTCGAGTTTCACTTCGGCGAAGGCTTCTTCGAGCGAGACGTGCGTATCGGTGCGATTCGTGCCGCGACGCGGATCGATGTTGATGACGCCGCGCTCGCGCGCGTTGACGTAGTTCGGCAGGCTGATCGTGGGCGAGATTTTGATCGCCCAGTTGCGCGGCTTGAAGGTGGTGGAGCCGCCGAACATCTCGAAAGAGAACTGGATGACATGGTTGGCGACGAGCGTTTCCGGTCGCCCGAAAAACTCCGCGCTGCCCGGTCGCGCGCTGGACACGTCCGTCGGCTTCGGCGTGCGGTTGAGTTCGATGGTCGTCGTATCGACGCCCGACAGGATCATGAAGACGTTCTGGCCGAAGATGGGGAAGTCGCCCTTAAGCAGATTCTGGTTGTAAGGATCGTACCAACGCCCGCGCTTGAAGGGGATGTCGCGACCGCGTGCTCCTTTGTCGCCGTAGCGATCATATTCGGGGAAGTTGATGCGCCAGCGGTCGCGCACCTCTGCGCGGTCGGGCGCGGTGGGCGGGCGCGAATCAATGTTGCCGCCGCCCGCGTAGCCCGCCGGACGCTCGTTCGCCGTCGGGTCAACGAACGGCTCCGCCTTCTTCTGCGGCTCTTTCAAAGCCTTCAACTCGACCTCGACCGCACTCTCCCTGCCCCCTTCGACGATGATGTTCTCTTTATCGAAACGCGCCGCGCCGGGCGCATCCACGAGGATGCGATACGCGCCCGCGCGAAGTTTGAAAGAGAAACTGCCGTCGTTCGCCGTGCGCGTCATCGAGCGGTTGCTCGTCACTTGATTGATGGCGATGACGGTCGCGCCGCCGAGCGGAGTCCCGGCGGTGGCGTCGTTGCGACGCACGGTGCCCTTGATCCGTCCGTGTTGTTGTGCGAGAGCGGGCGCGGGAAAGATGGAAAGGAGCGAGACTATTAAGCAGAGTCGCGCGAGCGTGCCGGGATAAGTTGGGGTAGGGAACATGAAGCCGTTATAAAATGACGGGTCGCTCGCAAGGGGCGATCTCGTGCGTGTGGTGCCAAATGAAATTCGTGAATTACA
>DASWNS010000497.1:0-7488 GCA_036399115.1 Pyrinomonadaceae bacterium
CGCGTGATGTAGAGGCCGAGGCCGGTGCCTTTCTCGCCGCGCGTGGCGCGATGGCGCGCCTGTTCATACTTGTCGAAGAGCAGAGGGATGTCCTGCGCCGCGATGCCGACGCCCGTATCCGCCACCGAGATGCGTATGCCCGCGCCCGTCTCTTCGGCGCGCACCGCGACGCGCCCGCCCTTCGGCGTGAACTTCAAAGCGTTCGAGAGCAGGTTGACGATGACGCGGCGAAGTTTGGCGCGGTCGGCGCGCACGGGCGGCAACTCTGCGGGGAGTTCCTGCGTGAGCGCGATCCCTTTTTCGCTGGCGAGCGGTTCGAGCGGTTCGCAGATTTCGTGTATGAGGGCGGGCAGGTCGGTCGAAGCGAGTTCGAGTTGGAGCGAGCCGGATTCGAGCTTGGCGGCGTCGAGCAGATCGTTGACGAGTTCGATCAGGTTCTGCGTGTTGCGTTCCATCATCCCGACCATGTTCTTCTGTTCGGGCGAGAGTTCGCCGAGCCGACCGGAAGTGAAGAAGCTGATGACGCCGCTGATGACGGTCAGGGGCGAACGCAGATCGTGCGTGGTGAGGGCGAGAAACTCTTCGCGCAGTTCGGCGATCTCGCGCAGGCGCGCGTTGGCTTCGTTGAGTTCCGTGTTCGACTCGGAGAGTTGTTGATTGAGGAGTTCGAGCGCTTCGCGCTTCTCTTCGAGTTCGGCGAGGATGCGCACGAAGTCTCGATTCTGGCGCGCGAGTTCTTCGACGGCGGATTCCGTGTCGTCGGCGTTGAAGTCTGCGCGCAGCGCGTCGATGCGTGCTTTGAGTCCGGCGGCCTCTGCGGGCGGCAACCATTTAACTATCGTGACGCGCGTGCCCGCGCCTGCCGCCGATTCGATCTCGAACTCGTCCATCAGGCGACGCGTGCCCGTCAGCCCGACGCCGAGGCCGGAAGTCGAATTGTACTGGCCGCGCATGATGGCGCGCAGGTCTGCTTCGTTGATGCCGGGGCCGTTGTCGCGCGCGGTGATCTGCAAACCCGCCGCCTGAGAGCCGCCGGTGCGAAAGGCGACGGCGAGCGTGATCGCGCCGCTCTGCGCATACTCGTAGATGTTGCGCGTGAGTTCGGAGACGGCGGTGGTGATCTTGATCTGCGTGGTCGTGTCGAAACGCATCTCGCGCGCCAGACGCCGCACGCGTTCGCGCACCTTGACGATGTCGGCCTCGCGCCGCACGTAGATGTCTCCGAGCCGAGTAGTGTCGATGCCTTCCATAGAAGTCTCAAGTCTCAAGTCCGAAGTCCTGAGTCGCGAAGCCGCGTGTGGCCTCGCGACTCAAGACCTGAGACTTTGAGACTTATCTGGCGACGAGTACGGTCGCGTCGTCGGTGTCGCGCCCGTAATCGCGCATCAGGATGCCTGCGAGCAGTTGGGGGCTTTTCTGCAACAGTCCGGGGTAGTCGCCCAAGTCCCATGTCGCGCTCACGCCGTCAGACGCCAGCACGACGACCGAGCCTTCCGCCCAAGGGTACGACCAGACACGCAACTTATCCATGCGTGCGCCGAGCGTGCCGTTGTTCGAGATCGGGCGCGCGGGTTCGGGCGCATTGAAGACACGCACTTCGATGTTGCCCACGCCCGCGTAAGAAAAGATTCCGCGCGTCGTGTCGAGGATGCACGCGCCCATCACCGCGCCGCGCGTCGGTCTGAGTGCCGCGTGCGCGTTGCGGAAAACGTCTTCGAGCGATTCGCCCTGCCATTCCGCGAGCAGTTCGAGCGCGACGCGTGAAGCCGCGTGCGCGCCGTGGCCGTGGCCGAGTCCGTCGACGACTGCCAGCAGCGTCTGCCCCGCGCGACGGCGTAGGAAATAAGCGTCGCCGTTGCGGTCTTCTTCCGGGTGCGGGCGCGACCAGACGCCGATGCGCCGCGCGGTCGCCGCGTGCGTCTTATCGGAGAGGCGCGTGGCGGCCACCCACTTGCGCAAGAGGATGGCGGTGCCGTGCGTCGTCCGGCGCGCGAGCGAGGCGAGGCGGCCTGTGCCCTGAATCGTGGAATAGACTTCAAACTCGTCCATCAGCCGACGTACCGCGCCGAGTCCTGCGCCGAGCGAGCCGCCCGTCGAAACGCCGTCGCGCACGACGCGTTCGAGATCATAAATGCCGGGACCCTGATCCGTATAGAAAATTTCCAGCCCCGGCTCCGCGCCGAGCGTCGTCGTGAAATGAATCTGCCCGCCGTCCTTCGCATAGCGCGCGGCGTTCGTCCCCACCTCCTGCACCACGATATCGATCTCGGCCAACTCGCGTTCGCTGAAACCGAGGCCGCCCGCAAACGCGTGCACGGCGCGCCGCACCGCCCCCACCTGCCCCTCGTCCCTCACCTCTATTGATTGAATAACTCTCATAAATAAAGTGATGAGTAATGAGTGATGAGTGATGAGTGATAAATGAAAAAGCCTTGAATCTTGAAGCGGCAATCATGAATAGACGAAGAACTGATCTCCTCTATTCACAGTTGCCGATTCAAGATTCACTTGCTTGTAACTCATCACTCATTACTCATCACTCATCACTTCTTTTCAAATCCAACGCACGACCGTCACGCGCGTGCCGCTTCCGGGCATGGACTCGATCTTGAACTCGTCTACGAGACGCTGCGAGCCGGGGAGTCCTTTGCCGAGGCCGCGACCCGTCGAGAAGCCATCGCGCATGGCGGCGGGGATGTCTGGGATGCCTGCGCCCGAATCTTCGAAGATGAGGCGTAAGCCTTCGCGCCCGTCCGGCGCGCGCGTCGGCTGCGCGATCACCTGTCCGCGCCCCGCGTATTTGACGATGTTGCGTGCGAGTTCGGAGGTGACGGTGGCAAGACGCGTCTGGTCGAGGAGGCGAAAGCCGAGTGCGACGGCAATCGCGCGCACCTCGCCGCGCGCGACGACGATGTCGTGCTCCGACTCAAGCGAGATGGCGCGGCTCTCCAAACGAATTTAGCTCCCCACGGAAATCCATCTCCTCATCTTCGTCCGCGCGTTCGTCCGCGCCGAATTCGTCGCGCAGCAGCTTGATGCCTTCGTCCACGTTCAGGACGGTGTCCACGCCGCGCAGTTCCAAGCCGAGTTCGACGAGCGTGATGGCGACCGCCGGTTGGATGCCGACGACGACGGTGCGCGCGTCCATGATGCGCGCCATCGCCGCGATGTCCGAGAGCATGCGCCCGATGAAGGAATCAACCATCTCCAGCAGCGAGATGTCTATGAGCACGCCGCGCGCGCCCGTGCGTTCGAGTTCCGTCAGTATTCGTTCCTGCAATCCGATGACGGTCTTGTCGTCCATGTCCACCTGCACCGGCACGACGAGGACGCGGCCAACTTTCAGAATCGGAATACGCTGCGCTCCATTCATAAGCATTACTCCGTAATGCAGTGACAGGTGACGGGTGACAGGTGACAGGCTAAGAAAACAGGGACGCGGGACAAGTGGCAAGTTAAAGCCGCAATCTTGTCTTTCATCTCGTCTTTCATCCCGTCACTTGTCACTTGTCACTGTTTGATCGGTCTTTGGCGCGGGCGAGCCGGTGCCGTTTGCGCTGCGCAGGTAATTGGCGAGCGCGGCGGCGGAGACGACCTTGCGCCCGACCATTTCGAGCGCGAGACGGATGCCATCGGACATCTGCGCGCGGGTGGTGATCTGTGTCAGGTCGATGCCGAGTTGCACCATCGTCTGCGCGATGGCCGGGGAGACGCCCGTGAGGATGCAGCGCGCGCCCATCAGACGCGCCGCCGTCACGGTCTTGATCAAATGATTGGCGACGAGCGTGTCCATCGTGCGTACGCCCGTGATGTCGAGGATGGCGACGGTTGAGCCGGTATCGACGATGCGTTGCAGGAGCGCTTCGGTCATCATCTGCGCGCGGCGCGAATCGAGCGTGCCGATGATGGGGAGGGTCAAAATCTTGTCCCACACTTTGATGACGGGCGTGGAGAGTTCCAACATGTCGGCGCGTTGCTGGCGGATGATCTCTTCGCGCGAGCGGATGAAGTTTTCAACCATCACCAGCCCCATCTTATCGAGCAGGCGCGTGAAGTGATCCATCTCGCGCACGAGCGTCACGGTGTTGCCCTCGAAGTCCTCGGCGAGGATGGGGAGCACGACGTTGCGGAGCGAAAGGATGTAGGTCGCGTTCTCCGAAGGCGTGTAGCCTTTGACGGCGCGCTGGCGCGAAATTTCGTTGAGAAAGGTGCGCAGTTCGTCGAACGCGGGATGGTCGAAGTCCGCGCCGTCAGATTCCTGTAGGGCGCGCGCGAGCATCTCGACGATCTGTTGCGACTGCTGGCGCAGTTCGTGTTTCGAGATCAACTCGTCGCGAAAGTCTTCCGATTCGAGACGCTCTTTGATCCAGATATTGAGAATTTCATCGCGGCGCATGGAGAGCAGTTCCACGACGCGGCCTGAGATTTGAGTCTTCGTTGTACCGGGCATCCGTCCACCTCTGATGTGTCGCGCTCGCCAGAAGATAGCGCGCAGTCGTTACAAAAACTTCGCGTGAGAATGAAAAATTACCGCCGTGCGTAGGGAGAGAACGGCATCGGGCGCAACATTGTTGGGGTCAAGCAGGATTATCTTAGCATCGCCGGGGCGGGTAAAAGCAAATGCGGGGACGAATTGAGGGATGAGGGATGAGGGATGAGGGATGAATCAGAAAAAGCATTCAACCTCTTGAGTGCTTTTTCTGATTCATCCCTCATCCTTCATCCCTCATCCCTTTCTTCTTAGTTGATCTTCTGCATCGTGACGGAGACGATGGGCGAATTGCCTGCGGTGCGGCTGTAGGAAACCCAGTAACCGGCCTTCGGGTAGCGCACCAATTTGTAGAGCGAGCCGTCGGGTTTCGCTTCGAGGTCGGTTCCCATGACGGCTTTGGCGGTCGGCGCGTTCGCGCCCGCATTCATGTAGATGAGCGCAATGGCGGAGACTTTCTTCGAGGCGTCATACATCACCTGCACGTTCTCCTTCGGAGAGACGAGGTAAAAATCCTGCGCGTCGCCTTTGTCGGTCGGCGAGCCGAGTTTCTTGCGTGCTTCATCCGCCGTCATGCCGATGCGCACACCTTTGTACTCCTGAAAGGCAGGGACTTCGTCTGCGGCGGCGGGTGGGGCGGGGGACGCAGGGTTCGCGTTGCTTGCCTGCGTCTGCGCCGCAGCGTCTACGACGGCGAGGCAGAGGATAAACGCGGCGAGCAGGAGCGGGAGGCGAAACGAATTGAGAGAAGAACGTAAATTCGTGTCTTGGAACATGGCTGGAGACTCCTTTTAGGTGGCAACAAACTTTAGCGGTCAGGGCAACCGCGCTGTGAAATCTTGTAGCGACCGTGCAGTAGAAATGCGGGGCAGGTGTTAGACCAGAGTGCAACTTCCTTGTACGGCCACTTCCGTGTCAAACCTTCGGTGGCGAGAAGATATTACTGCCGGAGGGCGCAAGTCAATAGTGAAGTTAAGACGGGCGGCGGCTAAATCTGAATCCCGCGAATCTTCTCCACCTTCTTCGCCGAGGTCGGCTTGACGACGATGGCCTCGCTCTCTTCGCGGTGGAGGCGTTCGCTCTCGGAGTGCCAGCGCGCCCACTCTTCCGGAGCGTCGAAGGTTTCGCCGCCGTGCTGCGTGATGCGCTCGCGCACGCGGCACATGACCGGCGTGTTGACGCCGACGCCGCTCAAGACCGCCTGCCCTTTCGTCAACGCCGGAAGCTCGTTCAACAACCCGCGCCCCGCGCCTTCCACGGACTTCGCCACCGTGTCCTGATCAATCGGGTTGACGATGCGCATGATCACCTGCGTCATGCACTGCGAGAGCACGTCTTGATCGAGTTTGCCCGGACGCTGCGTGATGAGTCCGATGCCGACGCCGAACTTGCGCCCCTCCGAAAGTATCTGCTTGAGGATGTTCGTCGAAACAACGGTCTGCCCGGCGGGCGCGAAGCGATGCGCTTCTTCGAGCAGCGTGAAGACCGGATAGGGCAGGTAGCTCTCGCTCGACCCGTCGGCCTCCCCGCGCACGGTCGCCATGCGCGCCTTGTTGACGCGGCGCAGCAGGGTTGCGACGACCACCTGCTGTTCGTGCTGTTCGATGTCAGAGAGTTGCAGCACGGTGCAACGACCGGGGCGGAAGAGTTCTTTGAGTTCGATATGCTCGTTGTCAGAGAAGATCGAGCCGGGACGATCAAAGCGCGAATCGAGCCGCCAGAGCAGCGCGTCAATCGAGCCGACGTTGCCGCCCGCGCCCGCGCCGCCGCGCGCGTCCTCTTCGCCGTATTTCTCCGCCGTCACCGCATCGCGCAGATCGTGATAGCCCCACAATCCGCGCTCGCCGCGTTCGCCCGCCGTCAGCTTGCGGTAAGCCTGCGAGAGATAGTGCAACATCTTGTCGCTCGCGCCTTCGGGCAGAAGGTACTTGATGTCGGCCTCGGTGAGGGAAGAGAAACGCACGCGCACGCGGTCGTGCGTGAAGAGCTTAACTTCGGGTTGATAGCCGTCCGCCTCTGCGCGAAAACGCCGGTCGCCTTCAATCGAACGCAGCGTGTCGTATTCGCCGTGCGGGTCTACGATGAGCACCGCCGCGCGGTTGTGCGGCATCATCAACTCTTCGACGAGCACGCCCGCCGTATAACTTTTTCCCGCGCCCGTCGAAGCGAGTATGGCGAGATGCGTAGAGACGACATCTTTGACCGAGAGCACGACGGGCACCTCGCCCGCGTTGCGCGTCAACAGGCTGCCGAGATGCGCCGAACCGTGCTCGCCTACGCGCCGCGAACTGAGCACGCCCGCAAGCGTCTCGGAAGAAGCGAGGAAGACCGCATCGCCAGCGTTCGGCGGGATACGCGGGTTCACGAAATCGCCCATCTGACGGCTGAAATAACCGATAGTCTCCACCGTGATCTCATAAAGCTCGCAACCATCGCCGTCGAGTCCGATGAGCGCGGAGATGACGGCGGGCGGCGTCTCCGGGTCGGACAAAAACGCATCGGGCAGGTTGCGCACGAGTCGTCTCGAAGTGATGTTCCCCAGAATCTGCCGCTCGTTCGCGCCGTCGCGCGCGAGATAATAGACAAACTCGCCGATGCGCGCGCGCCGGTTGTCCGCCGTGATGAAAAGAAACTCGTGCGGTCGCTCGCCCGGCCCCTTCACAGTGCCCATGCGCGCGTCCAATATTTGATCGTGAGAACTCATCTGTGACTTCGATTATTATAACTTGTGATGCTGCGGCGACATTCGGTAGCGAGCGTTTACAGGGAAACTAACGCGGGCAATTATATCACGCCAGACAAAAGCCATAATGATTCGTAGTTCTGAAATAAACTCCAGACGGCATCAAACGCCGCGCGCGGAGACACTCTGGCCGCACTCCTTCTGCGCCTCCTTCATGTCCGCCTCCACCATCTCCTTGATCATCTCCCCAAACGTATACTCCGGCTCCCACCCTAGCTCCCGCTTCGCCTTCCCCGCATCCCCGATCAGCAAATCT
>DASWNS010000498.1:0-7637 GCA_036399115.1 Pyrinomonadaceae bacterium
CCGAGCGGCCTGAACGCACACTACCAACCCAAAGATTTAGCACGCCTGTTTCGTGAACTACGCCTCGCAGTGGAGACAGCGGCAGGCTAACAACCTCTCGCTTGAATAGGTCGAAATAAGGGGAGTCAGGATAATTTATCCTAACTCCCCCTTCTTATCTCACACATATTCATGTTGAGGATGAATACGGCCACCGTGCTCTCTCCCGCATAGCACGGTCTTCTCAAGGAGAAAATAAAAACACCCGGCTCTAGATGTTGTAGCAAAACATCTAGAGCCGGGTGTCGATGCCGAAGGGGGGACTCGAACCCCCACGAGTTACCTCACACGCCCCTCAAACGTGCGCGTCTACCAATTCCGCCACTTCGGCTGATTAAATTGTCAAAGTCGGACGCTGCGGCGAGTCGAAGCCTGTCGCCCGCGCGACAGAGGAATCGCGCCTCTTACTTGTTCTGTTGCGGCGATGCCTGTGGCGTCGCGCCGCTGCCGCCAGTGTTGCTGTTAGCGGCGTTAGTATTCGCGGCTGGCGTGCTGCCACCCGGCGTCTCAGTCGTCACGACGGGCGCGGCGTTTTCCTGCGCGGGCGACGCGGCGGGCGAAGCTGCCGGTTGCGCCGGAGTCGTTTCGGCTTCTTCGGAGACAACCGAACGCGAACCCGTGACGAGGGGCAACGAGAGCGTTAAAGCGACGAGCATGAAGAGCGCGGCGGCGACAATCGTAATCTTCGCCAGAATGGTCTGCGTGCCGCGCGGCCCGAAGGCCGTGCTCGACACCGAACTCGTGAAGAGCGCGCCCGCGTCGGCCTTACCCGGCTGCAAGAGCACTGCCACGACCAGCACGATGCAGGACAGTATAAAAAGCCCGTATAAGAAATAGGTCAACAAATCTCGATCCTCGATTCACATTAACTTATGCGTTGTAATGTACGATCTGCGCAAAGGCTTCGGCCTCCAAACTCGCACCGCCGACGAGCGCGCCGTCAACGTCCGGCTGCTTCATGAGTCCGGCGATGTTGTCGGGCTTGACCGAACCGCCATAGAGGATGCGGAGCGCATCGGCCAACTCCTGCGAATGTCTCTCCGCGAAAACGCGCCGGATAAACGCATGCATTTCCTGCGCTTGTTCCGGCGTCGCGGTGCGTCCGGTGCCGATTGCCCAGACTGGTTCGTACGCGATGATGATACGGGCGAGGTCGGAGGATGTCAAACCGCGCAAGCCGCCCTCTACCTGCCCGCGCACGACCGATTCCGCGTTCCCGGATTCGCGTTGCGCCAGCGTCTCGCCCACGCAAACTATCGCCGTTAAATCGGAACTGAGCGCGGCGTGCGTCTTGAGATTGACGAACGTGTCAGTCTCGAAATAATGCTGGCGACGCTCCGAGTGTCCGACGATCACGTGAGTTGCGCCCACGTCTTTCAACATGTCTGCGGCGATCTCGCCGGTATGCGCGCTGTGCTTGATCTCGGTCGAGCAATCCTGTCCGGCGATGCGTATGTTTGAGCCTTCCAGCCGATCCGCGACGGTCTTGAGAGAGGTGAACGGCGGCGCGATGATCACCTCGCAATGGTTCACGTTTGCCACGAGCGGGCGCAAACTGAGCGCGGTCGCCACCGATTCGGCGACCAATTTATACATCTTCCAGTTTCCGGCGATGACAGGTTTACGCAATATAAAATTAGGGATAAGGGACGAGGGATAAGGTATGAAACAAAGACGGCTCTGCTTCTCCTATTCATCCCTCATCTCTCATCCCTCATCCTTTCTATTGTTGAGTGCGGCGACGCCGGGCAGTTCGTCTCCCGCGAGAAATTCGAGGGTCGCTCCGCCGCCCGTGGAGATGTGCGTGATGCGGTCGGCGACGCCGACCTGTGTGATGGCGGCCACCGAATCGCCGCCGCCGACAATGACTGTCGCGCCGCGATCCGCCGCGTCGGCTACCGCGTGCGCGATTCCGATGGTGCCTTGATCGAAGCCGAGTTCTTTCTCTTCGAAGACGCCCATCGGGCCGTTCCAGATGATCGTCTTCGCATCCGCCAGAGCCTGCGTGAAATGTGCGACCGTCTCGACGCCGATGTCGAGGCCGACGAGTCCGGCGTTGGTGAATTCAATCGGGATCGTCTTCTTACTTTTCAAAGGCTCGTAGCTGTCAACGACCTGATGATCCGTCGGCAGCAACAGTTCGACTCCGGCTGCCCGCGCACGTTCCCTGATCTCGCGCGCCGTCTCCAACTTGTCGTCTTCGACGAGCGATTTGCCTACCGTGAAGCCTTCGGCCTTGAAGAACGTGTAGGCCATCGCGCCGCCGATGAGCAGTTTATCCACGCGCCGTTCGATGAGCGCCTCGATGACCGCGATCTTGTCGGACACTTTCGCGCCGCCGAGAATGGCGACGAAAGGATGTTCGGGAGCGTCGATCACGCGACCGAGATAATCGAGTTCCTTCTGCATCAACAGACCTGCGGCGGCTTGCTGGACGTGCTTCGTGATCCCTGCGGTCGAAGCGTGCGCGCGGTGCGCCGCGCCGAACGCATCATTGACATAAAGGCCGTCGCACAAACTCGCCAACTCTTTCGCAAACGCGTCGTCGTTCTTCTCTTCCTCCGCATGAAAGCGCAGATTTTCGAGCAGCAACACGTCGCCGTCTTTGAGCGCGTCAACTTTCGCCTGCGCCGCCTCGCCCGTGCAATCTTCGGCAAAGGCCACTTCACTGCCCAGCAACTTTGAGAGATGCGCGGCAACGGGGCGCAGGCTGTACTTCTCCACGCGCTCGCCCTTCGGCCTGCCCAGATGCGAAGCGAGAATCACACGCGCGCCCTGCTCCGTCGCATACTGAATCGTCGGCAGCGCGCCGCGCACGCGCGTGTCGTCTTCCACCACGCCCTCTTTCAGCGGCACGTTGAAATCGACGCGAACGAAAACGCGCTGGCCCTTCAAGTCGAGGTCTTTGATTGATAACTTCATAAAAACAGTGACAAGTGACGAGTGACAAATGACGAGTTCAAAGACAAGTTTGAAGACAGGAATGCTGCTTTAACTTGTCACCTGTCACTCGTCACTGCTCTACAGTCCCTTTTGGGCGATGAACTTGACGAGGTCGCGGACGCGGCAGGAGTAGCCCCATTCGTTGTCGTACCACGAGAGGACTTTGACGAGTTTGCCGCCGATGACTTTGGTGTATTCGGCGTCAACAATGGACGAATACGGGTTGCCGCGAAAATCTATCGAGACGAGCGGTTCTTCCGAGAAGGCGAGGATGCCTTGCAGTTCTTCGCCCGCCGCGTTCTTGAGCGCGGTGTTGACCGCTTCGGTCGTCGTCTCCGTCTCCACTTCCATCACCACGTCAACGAGCGACACGTTCGGCGTCGGCACGCGCACGCTGATGCCGTCGAATTTGCCTTTGAGTTCAGGCAGGACGAGCGCGACGGCTTTGGCCGCGCCGGTCGAAGTTGGGATCATGGAGAGCGCGGCGGCGCGTGCGCGGCGCATGTCTTTGTGGGGCAAGTCGAGCAACTGCTGGTCGTTCGTGTAGGAGTGGATGGTCGTCATCTGCGCGGTCTTGATGCGAAAATTTTCGTGTATGACTTTGGCGACGGGTGCGAGGCAATTGGTCGTGCAGGAAGCGTTCGAGATGATGTGGTGCGCCGCCGCGTCATACTTGTCGCCGTTGACGCCTAAGACGATGGTGATGTCCTCGTTCTTGGCGGGCGCGGAGATGATCACTTTCTTGACCGTGCCGCGCAGGTGTTTGCGCGCATCTTCGGCGTTGGTGAAGCGACCCGTGGACTCGATCACGATCTCGGCTCCGACCGACTCCCAATCAATCAACGCCGGATCGCGTTCGGAGAAGACGCGCACTTCGTCGCCGTCCACTGTGATGCTGTTGTCGGTGGAAGAGATCTCCTGTTCGAGATTGCCGAGGACGGAATCGTATTTCAAGAGGTGTGCGAGCGTCTTGGTGTCTGTGATGTCGTTGACGGCGACGAAGTCAATCTCTTTATCTCCGAGCGCGGTGCGCAGGATATTGCGCCCGATGCGACCGAAACCGTTGATCCCAACTTTTATTGCCATTGTTAATCCAGCCTCCTCACCAACGTTATGATTTAAGAGCGACGCGCGTGATGCGGTCGAAATCCGGCGGCGCATCGGCACACGGCGCGCCGCGCCCGGACGGGATGCTTGTGCTCTTAAAGGCAAAAACTATGTTGCAAGTTAAGATTTGCAAGATAATGCGCGCGTGCGGCGACTGTCAAGGAAGGCCGCTGCACGCCGGAGCACGCGCATTGATACAATTTGTGCCGGAATAAGATCAATAGCCATTTCGAAATTGGGATGCTCCATTCACGTTTTCGCGAATCGCGCCCGGCGGCACGCCGGAGAAAGCCGCGCGCTGCCCCTTAAAAGCTCTCTTCCAGCGTGGCCTCTAACTTGCTCTTTAGCAATATGTATTTTGAAACTCCGCGCTGATACGTGTCGTAGTAGTCAACTGACCGGCTACGCTCTGATTTGAAGGGCTTGCAGAAGTTATCAACGGCGTGGTGAGTCTTTACCTTACGTTTCCCTGAGGAGTTTTCGGTTTGATGTTCAGCTATCGTATGCGTTCAACCTTGCAGACCGTCATGTTGTGGCTGGCGCTCTGCGCCGTCGTCTCGGCACAAACCCCTGTGCCCACTCCGCAGACCCCGCAGTCGCCCGCGCAGCGTGATGCCATGCGCCCGCCCGGCTCGGAGCAGCGGCAGACGCTGCCCGACCAGACGCGCCCCACAGACCCGATCACCCCGCCGGGCACGCAGCGTATCTCGCCGCAAGTCCCGCCGGGCACGAATAGCCCTGTGCAGTCTCCGGTTACGCCATCGCAGCAGCAACCGGGCGTGCTCGCACCCGGCACGACGCCGACTCCCGCGCAGCCTTCCGACGCCGTGCAAACTCCCGGTGCGTCTGTGCCCGATCCTTTGTTCCCGCAGGCGCAGCGACGCCCCGTTCCGCCGCTGCCGTCGCTCGTGCGCCTCGGCGTGGAGAGCAGCAACACGCTCGCGCTCACGCTCGACGAAGCGATTCGCCGCGCGCTCGCCAACAATAACGACATCGAAGTGGCGCGCAACGATGTGCGCTTCGCCGAGACGACCTTGCTCCAGTTTCAGGGCATCTACGATCCGGTGCTCACTTTTACGCCCGAGTTGAATAACTCCGTGCGTCCCGTCCCGAACATCTTCGGCGGCGCGGGGCAGTCCGGCACCGTCTCCGTCACGGACATCATCAACAACGTCTCGCTCACCAAACAATTCGCCAAAGGCGGCGGCAACTATACCTATTTCTTTAACAACACGCGCGAGAAGACTTCCGCCACCAACTCGACGCTGACGCCCTTCTACTCTTCGACGCAGGGCGTCACCTTCACGCAGCCGCTTCTGCGAAACCGCTCGATTGACATCAACCGTCGCCAGATTCGCATCCAGCGCAAGCGGCTCGAACAATCGGACGCGGATTTTCGTCGCCGCACCATCGAAGTGATCTCGCAGGTGCAGAGCGCCTACTGGGATTTGGTCTTTGCCCTCCGCGACGAGCAGAACCAGATCGCCAACGTGAATCTGGCGCGCGAAAACTTCCGGCGCACGGAGGCGAGCGTGGCCGCCGGTGCGTCTGCGCCACTCGAACGCGCCGAAGTGCAGACGGAACTCTCAAACCGCGAGTCGTCTCTCCTGCTCGCCTCGCAACAAGTCTCCTTCGCCGAAAATGTGCTCAAGCAGTTGATCATCAAAGACCCGCTCGCGGCTGAATGGTCTGCGGCCATCACGCCGACCGATCAACCGAACTTCGACGAGACGCCCGTTAATCTCAACACCGCGCTCACGGAGGCGCGCGCGAACCGGCAGGAACTGCGTCGCCTGAAACTCGACGACGAGATCAGCCAGATAGACATTCAGTACTTCAAGAACCAGACGAAACCGCGCATTGATCTCACCGGCACACTCTCGACGAACGGACTCGCGGGCACCCCCGGTTTAGTCAGGGACCCCTCGACCGGACTGACGGGTCAAATCCCGGCATGTACGGGCAACGAGCAGACGGGACAGGCGTGTCTACCGCCGAGTTTCATCGGCGGTTACGGTCAGAACTTGAAGAACGTCTTTAGTCTCAATACGCGCAGCATCGTCGTCGGCGCGACGCTCCAGATTCCCTTCGGCAACCGCGCCGCCAAAGCCGCGCTCACGGGCGCGCAGATTCAGAAGGAACGCCTCGTCGCCCTGACGCGTGCGCAGGAACAGAGCATCGAAGTTGATGTGCGCAACGCGGCGCAGGCCGTCGAGACGGCGCGACGGCGCGTTCTCTCCGCGCGTCAGGCGCGTGAGAACGCCGAACTTCAATTGAGCGGCGAGCAACGCCTCTATCAGGTGGGACGTTCCACCACCTTTATCCTGTTCCAACGCGAGAACCAACTCGTCAACGCGCGCAATCAGGAATTACGCGCCGAGACGGACTACAACAAAGCTCTCGCCGATCTCCAGCGCGCGACTTCGACCACGCTTCGCGCCAATAACGTGATCGTCGAAACGCCGACGCTGCCATAAGCCGGAACGCATCCGGCACGACCGACTGCCGACGGCAATGGCCGGACGACGCTTGAACAGCAATGCTCTCAAGCGTCGTCCGGCCATTAACTTTCCGGACGATTGACGCCTCCCCGCCCCGCTTCGTATCCTCCCTACGCGCCAGAAAAACCCGAATCGCTACAAACCCGCGCAGACGTTCATCAACTTGAAGACTACCGCCACGATCATCACCTTCAACGAAGCGGACTACATTCGCGCGGCCTGCGAGTCCGTCAATTGGGCGGATGAGATTCTGGTCGTCGATTCGGAGTCTACGGACGCGACGCGCGAGATCGCCGAAGCGTGCGGAGCGCGCGTCATCTGTCGCTCGTGGCCGGGCTTTGCCGCGCAGAAACAGTTTGCCGCCGAAGCCGCACAACACGAATGGATTTTCAGTCTGGACGCAGACGAGCGCGTCTCGTCCGAGTTGCGCGCGTCTATCGAAGACCTCCTCTACACGACGGACGAGCAACTCGCGGACGGCTACCGCGTCGCACGCCGCTCCTTCTACATGGGACGCTGGATTCGCGGCGGCGGCTGGTATCCCGATCACCAGTTGCGCTTCTATCGCCGCTCGCACGGAGCGTGGCGGGGGCCGCATGTCCACGAGTCGGTTCAGATGCAGGCCGGGGCGCGCGTGGAGACGCTCCCGGGAGATTTGCTGCACTACACAGGGCGCGACGCGGCCTATCACCATCGCATGATCGGCGAACGCTACGCCCCGCTCGCCGCCCGCCAGATGTTTGAAGCGGGCAGGCGCACTTCCGCCTTCGACGTTGCGCTCGCCTCGCCCGCCGCCTTCGCGCGTAGTTACCTGCTCAAAGGGGGCTTCCGCGACGGCTTCGCGGGCTTCTGCATCGCACGCTTCGCCGCGCACCACGCCTTCCTCAAGAAATTATTGCTATGGGAAATGCAGAAAAAGCAGAAGCCGGAGGGTAGAGATTAAAGGTCGGAAGGTGAAGGTCAGCGGTTGACTTAGGAGTTCAGGCGGAGTTCAGGCGGAGTTCAGGCAGCGCGGCTCGCCGTTTTGGTCGAAGTGGTTGAAGTTCG
>DASWNS010000499.1:0-5240 GCA_036399115.1 Pyrinomonadaceae bacterium
CCTCGGCGCCATCGCCGCGCTCTTCATGTTTTCATGGACTGCGCTCTTCGTGACGCTTGCGCTGTGGTGGATTTCCGGCAGCCTCGGCATCGGCATGGGCTATCACCGCCTGCTCACGCATCGCGGCTTCAAGACGCCGAAATGGGTTGAGTACGTTCTGACGACCTGCGCCGTGCTCACGCTCGAAGGCGGCCCCATCCAGTGGATCGGCACACACCGCATCCATCACGCATTCACGGAAAAACCCGGCGACCCGCACTCCCCGCGCGAAGGGACATGGTGGGCGCACATGGGCTGGATTCTTACGGGCACGGCGCAGCAACACGACGAAGTAACGCTCCGACGTTACGCGCCCGACCTGATGAAAGACCCCTTCCACGTCTGGATGTCGAAATGGTTTTTCGTCCCGGTCGTCGCGCTCGGCGTGCTGCTCTTGGTCTTCGGCGGCTGGTCGGTCTTCTTCTGGGGCATGTTCTTTCGCACCACTTTCGGCCTGCACGCGACCTGGCTCGTCAACTCTGCGACCCATCTCTGGGGCACGAAGCGTTACAAGACCGAGGACGATTCGACCAACAACTGGATCATCGCCCTGTTGACCTTCGGCGAAGGCTGGCACAACAACCATCACGCGCACCCGCGCGCCGCGCGCCACGGCTATCACTGGTATGAGATCGACATGAACTGGTACGGCATCCGCGCGCTCCAGATGCTCGGCCTCGCACACGACATCAAACTCCTCCCGCGCGAAGTTAAAGCGCAATCCGACGAGGACAATGACGCCGGAAGCCCCGACGCGCTCTCGCAGGCAGCTTAAGCAGCACCGGGAAAAAGATAAAGGTGAAGGGGGTGAGGGACAAGGCAATCGCCTTCCGTTCCCTTGCCCCTTCGCTTTTCCCTCCGCACCCTCCTCCCTTCGCTTTGCTTCTTCACCTTTCCCCTTTTCCCCTTTTCCCCTTTCTTCTACGCTTCCCCTCCGGCCTCGCGCTTCCTTACAATGTGCGCATGCGTTTTTCCGGTCGCCGACGTAAATCCATCGCCTTCTTCATCACGCTCGGCTCGTGTCTGGTCGCGCTGGCCGTCGCCCTGAACGTGGGCTGGATACTGCTCAACTGGCGCGAAGTGGCGTTGCTCGTCCTCGGCATCATCTTCTTCAGCGTCATCATCGCCGGACTCGTCCTCAACACCACTTTCCTCGTGCGCGAGATTCGCCGCAACGAACAACACGACGCTTTCATCAACGCCGTTACGCACGAACTCAAAACGCCCATCACCTCGATTCGTCTCTATCTCGAAACCTTGCAGACGCGCGACGTGGACGAACAAAAGCGGCGCGAGTTTTACGCCGTGATGCTTGCCGACAGCGACCGCCTGCTGCACACCGTCGAACAAGTGCTGCGCGCCGGGCAGAGCGGCGGCGACACGGCGCGGCGCAAACGCGCGAGCGAACCCGTCATCGATCTCGCCGCAATCGTGCGCGACTCGCTCGAACTCGCACGCACGCGCTACCCCCAACTCGCGGGCGGCGCGTTCAGCTACGCGGAGAAATTCAGAAACGGCGAGCGCGCACTCGTGCGTGGCGACGCGGAGGAACTGCGCGCCGTCGTCTCCAACCTGCTCGACAACGCCGTCAAGTATTCGCCCGACGAGGTGCGCGTCTCGGTGCAGGTGATGGCGATTGACGCGCGGCGTCTGGCCGTGCGCGTCAGAGATCAGGGCATCGGCATTCCGCAGGCTCAACTCAAGCGCATCTTCAGACGTTTCTATCGCGTGCCGGGTCGCTTGATGGCGCGCTTCAAAGGCACTGGGCTGGGTCTGTTCATCGTGCAATCGCTCGTCAAGAAACACGGCGGGCGCGTCTATGCCGAGAGCGAAGGCGTGGGGCGCGGCAGCACCTTCACGATCCTGCTGCCGCGCGCGGAGAGAGGATGAAAGCGAACGTCCTCATCGTCGAAGACGAACGGCATCTCGCCGACGGCCTGCGCTTCAACCTCGAAGCCGAGGGCTACGCCGTCCGGACAATCGCCGACGGCGAAACCGCGCTCGCGCTCTTAACGAACCCAGCGGAGGCGCGTTTCGATGTGGTGGTGCTCGACGTGATGTTGCCCGGAATGAACGGCTTCGAAGTCGCCGCCGAACTCAGGCGCGCGAATCAATTCGTCCCCGTCCTCATGCTCACGGCGCGCGGTCGCCCCGAAGACGTGCTGCGCGGCTTTGAAGCGGGCGCTGACGATTACCTCCCCAAACCTTTCGAACTCTCGATCCTGCTCGCGCGCCTGCGCGGCCTGCTTCGTCGCCGCGCATGGCTGCATCAGGACCAAGAGCAGACCGCAGCGGCGGCGACGCCGGACAATCACGCGCTCACAAATGGCGCGACGAAAACCGCTGTGGATGAGACGACGAAGGAAGCGGCACAACGTGCGGCGGAAGAGTCGTTCGAGTTTGACGGAAAGACGATTGACTTCGATGCGTTGGAGTTACGCGTGCGGGAGCGCACAGTGCGCCTGACTTTGATGGAGGCGGATTTGCTGCGTCATCTCATACGCCATGCGGGGCGAGCCGTCTCGCGCAAATCAATGCTCGAAGAGGTCTGGAATCTGCGCGACGACACGGACACGCGCGCCATCGACAACTTCATCGTGCGCCTGCGCAAGTACATCGAAGAAGAACCCGCCAAGCCACGCCATCTCCTGACCGTGCGCGGCGTCGGCTATCGCTTCATCCCCAATCCGAAAGCAGCGACGAGTGACAAGTAAGAAGTGATGAGTGATGAGTGATGAGTGATGAGTAAAAACAGAAGTCTTGTCTTTCACTCATTACTCATTACTCATCACTCATCACTTCTTACTTGTCACTGTTTTCAGCCCTCACCGAGCCGCTGATCTTCTTGCGCGTCGTTTCGCCCGTGTGCAGCACGGGGAGGCCGTCGTCCACCTCGGCGTGCGGGCGCGGGATGACGTGCGTGGCGACGACTTTGCCGACGCGCGAGGCTGCGGCTGCGCCCGCGTCAACCGCCGCGCGCACCGCCCCCACCTCGCCGCGCACAATCGCCGTCACGAGTCCGGCGTCAATCTTCTCGTAGCCGACGAGTTCCACATTCGCCGCTTTGACCATCGCGTCCGCCGCCTCGATCATCGCCACGAGTCCCATACATTCCACCATGCCGAGTGCTTGCATATACTCTCCTTAGAATAACGTCATGAGATTCTATTCCATGCGTCTTCAGTTTCTCAAAGATTGAATCGGCGCGGGGATGTGGCCGCCACGACGTATGAAGTCGGCGCAGTTGAAACTGTTGACGGGCATGACGGGTGCGGTGCCGAGCAGGCCGCCGAACTCCACCATGTCGCCGACACTCCGCCCCGGCGCGGGGATGATGCGCACGGCGGTCGTCTTCGAGTTCATCACGCCAATCGCCATCTCGTCGGCGATGATGGCGGCGATAGTCTCGGCTGAGGTTGAGCCGGGCACAGCGATCATGTCGAGGCCGACGGAACACACGCTCGTCCACGCTTCCAACTTCTCCAGCGTCAACGCGCCGACGCGCGCCGCGTCAATCATCGCCGCATCTTCCGAGACGGGGATGAACGCGCCGCTCATGCCGCCCACCGAACTCGAAGCCATCGCGCCGCCCTTCTTCACCGCGTCGGTTAAAAGCGCGAGTGCGGCGGTGGTGCCGGGTGCGCCCGCGCGCTCGAAACCGAAGGCTTCGATGATCTCGGCCACCGAATCGCCCCTGAGCGGAGTGGGCGCGAGCGAGAGATCGATGATGCCGAAGCGCAAGCCCAGACGGCGCGCGGCTTCGCGCCCGACGAGTTCTCCGGCGCGTGCGAGTTTGAAGGAGAGTTTTTTGATGAGGTCTGCGAGGTCGTGCAGCGGCAGATCGCGCGGCGCATGACGCACCGCATGATTGACGACGCCGGGACCCGAGACGCCGACGTTGATGACGGCCTCGGCCTCGCCCACTCCATGAAACGCGCCCGCCATGAACGGGTTGTCCTCGACGGCGTTGGCGAAACAGACGAACTTCGCGCACGCCAGCCCGCCCGTGTCGCGCGTGAGTTCCGCCGCTTCTTTGATCAGGTGGCCGACGCGTGCGACGGCATCCATGTTGATTCCGGCGCGCGTCGTCGCCACGTTGACCGAGGAACAGAGCCGCTTTGTCGTCGCGAGAGCTTCCGGGATCGAATCTAAAAAGATGTCTTCAACGTCCGTCCAGCCTTTTTGCACGAGCGCGGAATAGCCGCCGAGGAAGTCCACGCCGACGTGTGTGGCCGCCGCGTCAATGGCACGCGCGAGCGTCAGACAATCCGCGACCGTGCGCGCGCCCCCGGCGATGTGCGAGGCGGGCGTGATCGAGATTCTTTTGTTGGCGACGCTGATGCCGAGTTCGTCGCTGATCTCGTCCACGGTGGAGACGAGGCGTTCCGCCGTGCGCTCGATCTTGGCGCGCACTCGTTCCGCCGTGCGTTCGATTGAATCGCCCGCGCAGTCGCGCAGGGAGAGGCCGAGCGTCACGGTGCGCACGTCGAGGTGCTCCATCTCGGTCATCCGCACGGTCTGCAAGATTTCCGCTTGTGAATATTCCATAGAAATTGTCGCGGCCTCAGCCGAGGATATAACTGAAGAGCAGTATGAAGAGAAAGAGCAGGAACAGCAGGGCGGCGATGATCACGAAACGCAAGCCCGGATCATCCGACGCTTCATCGAACACGACCGTCGAAGCCTCGCGCAACTTCTCCACGCGCGGTCGCAGGTTCTCGCCCATGCTCGCGCCGACGCTCGCCGCGCGTTGTCGCATCCGTCCGCCGCGCGTGTCCGCCTGCGCGGCGGACGCTCCGGCGGCTACGGCCTCGCCTCCCCCACGCTCCGCGCTCGCTTCTGCTGCTGCGCGCGTTTCGGGTTCGAGCGGCGTGGGCAAAACCTGTGCGTCGAACGCTTCTTTGCCCGCATCGTGCGCCTGCGGCTGGTGCGCCTCTTCCGGCGCGCCTCTCCCTTTGCCGGAGGTGCGCGGCGGCTCCTGAGAGAGCGTGGGCAACTTATCGTTGAGCGTAGCCGCTACGCGCGCCGCTTCGTCAACGAGATTGCTCTGCGTTGCCGCCGTCGCACGCGTTTGACTGCCCACTCCCTGCGCCGGTGGTTCGACGCCTGCACGAGTCTCTGCCGCGCCCTCCATCCGGCTGCCGCACTGCGGGCAGAAACTTGCCCTCCCGCGCACAGATGCGCCGCAACTCAAACATCGA